>NZ_JARWQD010000386.1 GCF_029869545.1 Nocardia wallacei
CCCCGCCCCCCCCCCCCCCCCATTCCCGCTCCCTTCCCCCCGCCCCCCCCCCCCCCCCCCGCCCCCCCCCCCCCCCCCCCGCCTCCAGGACACTGTCCCAGTACTGTTCGGCCAGATCGATCAGTTCGTCGTGGGCATCCATGCCGACCATCATGCCGGGCACGGCGGTCAGGCGGCAGCCTCCCAGGGCAACAGCACGATCTTGCCTCGGACGCGGCCGGATTCGCTGAGTTTGTGGGCCTCGGCGATGTCGGCCAGCGTCAGGACGCGCTCGACCTCGATGCGCAGTCGACCACTCTCCACCAGCTCGGCGAGTTCACGCAGCTGCGCCCCGGACGATTCGGCGTAGATGCGGTGGTAGCGCGGGTCGTGCTCGGCGTCGGAGCCCTGGGTGTCGATGTAGCGGCCGTCGGGGCGCAGCACGCGCAGGGAGCGGGTGCCGTAGTCGCCGCCGATCAGGTCCAGGACGACGTCGATATCGCGCACGGCCTCCGTGAAATCGACTGCGGTGTAATCGATCAGCTCGTCGGCGCCCAGCGCGCGCAGGAATTCGTGGTTGGCCGCGCGGGCGGTGCCGAGCACGGTGGCCCCGCGCGCCTTGGCGATCTGCACGGCCAGATGACCGACCCCGCCCGACGCCGCGTGGATCAGAATGCGCTGTCCGGCACGGAGTTCGGCGAGCGCCTGCCAGGCGGTGAGCCCCACCACCGGCAGGGCGGCGGCGCGCACATGGTCCATGCCCGCGGGCTTGGGGGCGAGTGAATCCGCAGGCACCGCAACGTATTCCGCATAGGCTCCGGATCGGCTCAGCAGCATGCCGAACACCTCGTCCCCGACCCCGAAGGCCGTGACGTCCGCGCCGAGTTCGGCGACGGTGCCCGAGACGTCGAGTCCGAGTGTGAACGGCGGCTCACCGAAATGCGGCAGCGCTCCCGACCGCAGCTTCCAATCCGCCGGGTTGACCGACGTGGCCGCCACCCGGACCAGCACCTCGCCCGGTTGTGGCGTCGGTCGCGGCATCTCCACGGTCTCCAGCACGTCGGGGCCACCGAATGTCTTCTGACTGATTGCTCGCATGAGACCGATTCTGGGTGCCCTAGTATCTGTTGGAAAGAAGGCACTATTTCGATACCGAGGTACCCGATGGATACCGCCTGCGACAACTGGGCCGCCGACCCCGACGATCTGGTCGGCAGCTACCTGCACCACTGCCCCGCCCGCGAGATCCTCGCGGTCCTGGCGGACAAATGGGTCCTGCTGGTGCTCGGGGTGCTGCGCGCGAGCGGCGGCCCCGTCCGGTTCAACGATCTGCGCCGCCGCCTCGACGGCATCACGCAGAAGATGCTCACCCAGACGCTGCGCACCTTGGAACGCGAGGGCCTGGTCCGGCGCTCGGTCTATCCGACCGTTCCGCCGCGCGTGGAGTATTCGCTGACCGAGCTGGGCGCCGACCTCGGCCGGGTCACCCACCTGCTGGGTACGTGGACCATCGAGCACAAGGACGAAATCATCTCCGCGCGAACGGAATTCGACGAGCGCCAGGCGGCTGCGCCGACTCCGGTGTAGCCCGGCCGCATCCGGCGCGCACCCACTCGTCACGGGCACGGATGGGCCGCAGGGCCAGCATGCGCAGGGTCAGCTCGGCCATGCGGCGGTGGCCCGCCAGCGCACGCCGGGATACCGCCACCGACCACACCGTCTCGGTGCCCTCGGGCGCCGGGAGACCCGCGAAACGGTCGGCTATCCAGTCGGCCATGACGGGAATGCCGAGGAATTGCAGCGGCAGATGCTTGCTGAGCCGATCGCGCAGGTAACGCACCCGCGCCCCGGCGGCGATATATCGCCGCACCAGGCCGTCCACGTCCGCGACGGCGATCACCTCGTCGTTGACGCCCTGCAGCACGAACAGCGGCATGGCCGGGGCGGTCGTGCCGGGGCGGATGTCGGCCAGGATCTCCTGCATTTCCGGCGTCGCGATCAGGGCCGTCAGGCCGCGGCTGGAGTGCCGGTCGACATTGCGCCGCGCCAGCGCGGCGAGCAGCGGAAGCGTCGCCGTCACTTCGGCTTTCGCCAGCATGGCCAGGTAGCGCGGACGCAGATGGCTGCGCAGGATCGCGTCGAGCTGCGGGTAGCCCCGGCGCAGCCCGGCCGTGAACACCATGGCGAACCCCGCGAACCAGGTGCCGTTGAGCCGCACGAAGGCCCGGCCCGGATCGCCCACCGGAGAGGCCGCGACGGCACCGACGATGGCGAGCTCGGGCGCGTACTCCGCGGCCAGCTCGGCGGCCCAGGCGGTGGCCAGCCCGCCACCCGAATATCCCCACAGCGCAACGGGTGTCGTCGCGTCCAGGCCCAGCGGGGTGAACTCGCACGCGGCGCGAACGGCGTCCAGCGCCCGGTAGCCCGGCTCCCGCGACACTCCGAAGTGCCCGCCGAGGCCACCGTGATCGGGCACCGACACCGCCCAGCCGCGTGCCAGCGCGGCGACGACCAACGGCAGCTCCAACTGCGGGATCGCCCCCAGCGCCCGTGCGCCCCGGCGCAGCGCGTAGGACGGAAAGCAGTGCGGCGCAACGGCATCGATCGCGCATTGGAACGACACCAGTGGGCGCGCGGGGTCGGGTACGGCGCCGTGCGCAAGCAGCACGGTGGTGACCGCCGCCTCCGCCCTGCCGACCCGATCCCGGGTGCGGTAGAGCAGCTGCCAGGCCGAAACACGCACCGGGACAAGGCCGAACACCGCGATCTCGACCACCCGGCTGCGCAGCACGGCACCCGCCGGCCGCCCCCGGGAAACCAGCGGGGGCCCGGATAAAGGGTGGGAGTGCGGGGGCGCGCCAGGCCCCCGGCGGGCGCCCGGCGTAACCGCGGCGGGGGGCGGTAGAAGGGGTCGAGGTCGGGGCGCAGCGGGCGTTCGGTCACAGTCCGCCCCCACCGCCGACGAACCACGGATTGAACGAACAGGTCAGGTTCGGATGTCCGGCCGGGTCCAGGGCGTGCAGCGCGATCGACAGCGCCCGCGGCGAATACATCATCGTGAGGTGGTCGGACAGATCCTGTTCGCAGCCGTCCTGCAGCGTGATGTTGTCCACGGTGGCGTCCGGGCCGGGCCGCAGGAAGGCCAGTTCCAGCGGATTCATCACCTGGTCGTAGCGCGACCCGACGATCGTGTAGGCGACGCCGGGCACGGTGTCACCGCCCGCGTTCAGCCTCGTGACGAATTCCGAGCCGATGGCCTGCTCGATATTGGCCGGACCGAGAATCGGGCGGTAGAAACCGAGGATCGGTATCCCCAGATTGGTGATGAGCCGACCCAGCGTCGCCATTCCCAGCATGGTCGTGCCGTGATGGGTGGCGCCGAAGGTGACCAACCGCCCGACCTTGTCGGAACCGCCCTCGAATTTCACGTACTGATTCGAGACCGTGCCGCCCTGCGAGTGCGCGACGATATCGACCCGATCGGCGTGCGTCGCCCCGCGCACCCGGTCGACGAACGCGGCGAGCTGGCGCGCGGAATCCTCCATCGGTCCGACGGCATTGCGGCCGGGCAGGACCGGCCCGAGGCCGCCGCCCTCCAGCAGTCCGGACAATCCGTAATTGACGGCGAATACGCAGAAACCCGCGCGGGCGAGCTTCGGCGCCATATAGGCGAAATTGTCGTAGGCATTCAGCCACGTGCCGTGCATCAGGACGACCGGGTTCGGATGCGCCGCACTCGGCACGCAGTCCCAGCGGTTCGCCCCCGGCGGCGCGGAATTCGGGTGCGAGAGCCCATAGGCGAACGCGGCCGTGTACGCCGACACCTCCGGCCCCTCGCCGATCGCCTCCGCGGCGCGGCTGACCATGCCACCGGATCCCGAGCCGCTGCCGGAGTCCACGATCGGCCGCAACGGCTGCCCGTCGGGAGCGGTCGGCAGCCCTGTCGCCATCTCGTCTGCCAGTTCGGCCGCGGTGGGTGCGGCGGGGGGCGCGGCCCCGGCGCCGTTCGTGGCCATCGTGACGGCGAGCGCGATCGTGGCGGCGAATATGCCGATACGCGCGGCGCTCCCGCGAATTGTCTGCCTCATTGCAACCTTCCGTATGGCATGATCCGACCGCATTCCCGCAGCGCTCCGCGAGTTGTGTTGCAGGCCATTTCCGATGCCGAATGTGATGTCGAACATGCCGACCGGATAGAAATCTAAGCTTTCTGTTACTCGATGTCACTGCACTTACCCGTGCAGATAACACGCGCGAATTTGTTGCCCGAAACAAAAACTCGTTCGCCGAAACCTGACGCTTGCCGCGAAACCTGTCCCCCATGACAATCGGCGTCATGCCGGTTGCCGTTCGCCCGTTACCCAGCTCCCCTCGCCTCGCCGCTCGCATGCTCGACCGGCTCCCCCAGGTGGCCCAGCGAATCCTCGCCTCCGGCCTGGGTTCGACGGCCACGGCCGCCGAGCTGCCCGAGGATCATTTCGTCGAGGTGTTACCGGCCATCTACGGCTGCGCCCACGCCTTTCTGCACGCGGCCGATCAGGGACGCGAGTTCACCCACGACGAGGCCGCCGAATTCGTGGCTCCGGTGGTGCGGCGGCACGCCGAGGATCGGCTGCCGCTGCGCCTGCTGGTGGAGGCGGTGCACGGTTCGGCCCGGCAGGTGCTGCGCGAGGCGGTGGCGATCAGCGATCCGGAAGAACTCGACGAACTTGTCGATTTCGGCGATCGGCTGCTCCAGTTGCTCATGCACATCACCGCGATCACGGTCGAGTCCTACGGCGACGTCGAGCAGTCGATCTACCATGCCGAACGCGAGGCCCGGCGCGCGCTGTGCGCCGCCCTGCTGCGCGGCCACCCCGCCGAGGAGCTCGCGGCCCGCGCGGATATCGCCCTCGCCGAACGCTATACGGTGCTGGCGATCCAACCGCGACCCGAGGAGCAACCGGCCGCCGCGGCCACCCTGCTCGCCCGGCGCCGCATCCGGCTGCTGCAGCACACCCTGGACCGGCTGGCGGGGGCCCCGGTGCTGCACACCTTCGACGGAATGCATGCGATCGCCCTGCTGCCCAGCGGGTCCGAGCTCGAGGAGCCCGAAATGTCGGGATTGGCAACCGAATTGGCCGACCAGTTCGGCACCGATGTCTTCCTGGCCGAAATCCCCGCGGCGGCACGCGAATCCGTGCCCGCCACCGCCCAGCAGGCCGCCGAACTGGCGGAACTGGCGCGGCTGCTCGGCCGTCCCGGCGGCGCCTACCGGCTCGACGATCTGCTGCTGGAGTACCAGCTCACCCGCCCGGGACCGGCCCGCGACCGGCTGGCCGAGCGGATCGCCCCGCTGCTGCGCAGCCCGCATCTGCTGGAGACGCTCGACGCGCACCTGCGGCACGGCTCGGACCGCAAGGCCGCCGCCGCCGAGATCCACGTGCACCCCAACACGTTCAGCTATCGGCTGCGGCGCATCGCCGAACTGACCGGCACCGATCCGGGCGATCCGAACGGCTCCCGGCTGCTGGCCGCCGCGCTCACCGTGCACCGGCTGCACCCGGTCCCCGACACGATCGGCGGATAGCCGAAAGTGCGCGGGCCACGGGAACTTTCGAGGCCGACAGTTGCGCCGACGGGGGTGCCGTCGCTAGGGTTGGCCGCCAAAAGGAACGGTGTAGTTCCTTGAATCCCCCAGCGCGGAGCCCTGTATGAGCGGACGCACACCTCACGATCTGCGAAATCTGTCCCGGCAACTCGTCGGCCATTTCGCAACCCACGTGGCGCCGTGCGCCACGCTGCCCGGTGATGCCCTGCACGGCGACATCACCACGGTCACCCGGGTCTGCCTGGAGCTGACCATCGACCTGCTCGAGGGCCGCGAACCCGACGACAAGGTCGAGCGGCTGCAGCGGGCGGCCGCGGACTGGGCCCGCGAGGGCATTCCGATCGACACCGTGCACCACGCGGTGCACGAGGGCTTCCGCCTGGCGTTCGATCTGCTGCTGACCCGCGCCGATCCCAGCGATCGGCCCGAGGATCCCGCTCAGCTACTGCTGCGCATCCTCGACACCATCACCCCTGCCGTCGCCCTCGCCTACGTCCGCGAGCATCAGGCCGCGGTCACCGAGCACCACACCGCGGTGCACACGCTGGTCTCCGCGCTGCTCGCGGGCCACCCCACCTCCACCATGGCGCGCGAGAGCGGCATCGAGATCGCCCCCGCGTACGCCGTTGTGGCCCTGCACATTCCGCGCCATCGCGATGAGGCGCATCCGAACGTGGACGCGAAAGTCGTTGCCCGCCGCAAGCTTCGGCGACTACAGGCCGAGCTGGCCACCCGGTGCACCGGCCGGGCGCTGTCGCTGCTGAGCGTCGACGGGGGCACGATCCTGATCCCGGAGGATCTGACCTCCGAGGACACCGTCACCGACGGACGCCTCGACGAACTGGTGCTGGGCCTGTCCGCCGCCGGTCAGGTCCGGGTCACCGCCACCGTGATACCCGCTGCGACGGAACAGGTTCCCGATGCCGCGGACCGGGCGCACGAACTGCTGGACATGGTGTTGCGGCTGGGCAGCATGCCCGGGCTGTACCGATTCGCCGATCTCGCGATGGAGTATCAGCTCACCCGCCCCGGCCCCGGGCTCGACCGGCTCGGCGCGCTGCTCGATCCGCTCGACACCTACCCCGATCTGCTGGACACGTTGCGCAGGCACCTGGCGACGGGGCTGTCGCGTCAGCGCACCGCCCGGCAGTTGCAGGTGCACACCAATACCGTCGACTACCGCCTCAAGCGCATCGGCCAGCTCACCGGACTGGACCCGGCCCAGCCCAGCGGGCTGTGGTATCTGCGGGCCGCCCTGATCGCCCGCACGTATCGAGATGCGGGCCCCGGCATCGGCGTTCGCTGATCAGCGCCGCGCACCGCACAGCGCCACGGCGGTGCGGGTGAACAGCGGCGCCAGTTCGGGCAGGGCCGCCGCGCCGCGCGCGTGCAGGCAGTCGCGGATCCGGTCGTCGATGCCGCCGAGCAGCATATCGACCAGCTGCGCATCGGGTTCGGCGACCAATTCCCCACGCCCGACGCCCAATCGGGCCACCTCGAGGATGTACTCGACGAACAGCCGATGCACCCGGGCGCGATGCGACACCAGCGGCCCGCCCGCGACCAGCGTCTCGATGTAGAGCGCCCGGGTGGCCTCCGGCTGGGCGGCCAGCACGGCCAGGTAGATCTCGAACAGGGTGCGCACCCGTTCGTGAAAGGTCACCGACCCGGAGGCCCGCACCGCCTCGCGCAGGCGTCGCAGTCCCATGTCGACGCCGAAATCGTAAGCGGCGGCGAAACATTCCTCCTTGCCCGCGAACATCGCGTAGAAGGTGCGCCGCGCCACCTGCGCCCGGGTGACGATATCGGCGACCGTCGTGGCGGTGTAACCGAGTTCGCCGACCGCCACCAGGGCCGCCCCGCACAGCCGCCGGTACTGCGAGGACTGCACCTCGGCCCGAGTCAGCCGATGGCGGCCCCGCGGTAACGGGCCCGTCAGGCCCTCGGTCTGCGCACTCATGCACACAGAATATTGAGCATGCGCCGGGTTCTCTCCACGGCCGCCGAACCGAACGGACCGTTCGTTCGCCGCGATCGCGCCGGTTCGGCACTGCAGAAATGTTTGCCAGAAGGTAGCCTTGCTCATCGGCAGGGCGGTCGTCCGTCTCGAGGGAAGCGAGCTACCGATGGCCACGATAGGGCAGTTGCGGGCGGCGCTGGCGATTCTGCACGCCGAGGTCGACGAGGTCGCCCACCAGGTCTGGAGCCGGGAGATGGCCGGTACCGACACCGCCGGGGTGGAACACGCCATGCTGGCCGGGCTGCTGTATCGGCTGGCCGGGGCGGACCTGCGAAGATCGCTGACCACCGCCCCGGATATCGCCGTCTTGGAGGATCGGGCGCGCGCCGCCGGGCCCAGTGCCGTCACGATGGACAACGAAGACCTCTGCGCGCAAGCGCATTTCGAGGCCTACTGGCTGACCGATCGCATCGCCGAACTGTACGGCGACGTCGAGCGCGTACCACCGCCCTTGGCCGCGGCGGCCCACACCGCCGAGGCCACCCGCGCCTTGCTGCACATTCACCGGGACCTGGCGCGCGGCACGCGGCTCGACGCCGGCTACGCCGGCTGGGAATCGGTCCTCGACCAACTCGACCGCGCCCGCGCCCTGGCCCGCGCCGCACACGCGGCCGCCGAGACCGCCCCGCAGCGCGGCGCCATTCCCCGGATCAGCGATCCCGGCCAAGAGCATGCCGGGAAATGAGGGGGCGGGCTCGGCGGAGCCGTTGCTACTTCACGCCGGTGCGTAGGACGGATTTCCTTGCGCCGTAGGTGAAATAGAGGACCAGGCCGATGGCCATCCAGACCAGGAAGCGCAGCCAGGTCTCCACCGACAGGTTCAGCATCAGCCACAGGCACGACAGGACCGCGAGGATCGGGATCAACGGCACCAGCGGCACCCGGAAACCGCGGGGCAGTTCCGGGCGGGTGCGGCGCAGGATGAGCACGCCGATCGACACCAGCACGAACGCGAACAGCGTGCCGATGTTGACCATCTCCTCCAGCGTGCCGAACTCCACGAATCCGGCCAGCAGCGCGCATACGATGCCGACGATGACCGTGATCCGCACCGGCGTGCCGTGCCGTCCGGTCTTCGCCAGCGAGCGCGGCAGCAGCCCGTCGCGCGACATCGCGAACAGCACCCGGGTCTGGCCCAGGAACATCACCATCACCACGGTGGTCAGCCCGGCCAGCGCGCCGATGGAGATGATGTTCTTCGCCCAGTCCACCCCGTGCAGCGCGAACGCGGTGGCGAGCGTCGCGTCCTTCCCCGCGAGGTCGGTGTAGGGCACCATGCCCGTCAGCACCAGCGACACCAGCACATACAGCACGGTGACGATGAGCAACGAACCGAAGATGCCGCGCGGCACATTGCGTTGCGGATTCTTGGTCTCCTCGGCGGTGGTCGCGACCACGTCGAACCCGATGAACGCGAAGAACACCAGGCTGGCGGCGGCCAGCAGCCCGTACCAGCCGAAGGTGCTGTTGCCCGCGCCGGTCAAGAACGAGAACAGCGACTGGTGCACACCGCTACCGGCGTCGCTCGGCTCCGACGGCGGGACGAACGGCTTCAGGTTGGATGCCTTGAAGTAGGTCATGCCGACGATCACCACCAGCGCGATCACCGCCAGCTTGATCGCGACCGCGACCGCCGACACCCGCGACGACACCTTGGTGCCGATCACCAGCAGCACGGTCAGCACCGCGATCAGCAGCACCGCGCCCCAGTCGAAGCTCACCGAGCCGAAGTGCGCGATCGGCGTGATCCCGCCCGGTATCTGGCCCAGGTACTGCGACCAGCCCTTGGCGACCACCGACGCGGCCAGCGCGAATTCCAGGATGAGATCCCAGCCGATGATCCAGGCGGCGAATTCCCCGAAGGTGGCGTAGGAAAAGGTGTACGCGCTGCCCGCCACCGGCACCGTCGATGCGAATTCCGCATAGCACAGTGCCGTGAGCCCGCAGGCGATCGCGGCGAAGACGAACGCCAGCGACACCGACGGTCCGGCCACGTTTCCGGCCGTTCTCGCCGTCAGGGTGAAGATGCCGGCGCCGACCACCACGGCGACGCCAAAAATTGTCAGATCCCAAGCCGTGAGATCCCGGCGCAGTCGTGCGCCCGGTTCATCCGTATCGCGGATGGACTGCTCGACACTTTTGGTGCGTAACAACCCACTCCACCGGCTCGCCGACGCAGAGTTTGTTACCTGCTGTTCTGGCTCCGGTATAGCCAAATCCTTCTCCTCTGTCCGCGGCGCCACGCCGGACACCGCGCTTGCAGACGTGCTGGCAAAATCTAACAGCACGGGGTGTGATCTGCGTCTCGGACCTCCTACATGAGACCAATATGATGCAACCTCCGTCTTCTCGCATGTCTGCAGCGTCGTTCATCCCGGCCAAAAGCACGCCGGGAATGTAGGCGAGCGCATGCCCGGGAATGTGAGGCGAGCGCACGCCGGGAATGCGAGGCGAGCGCACGCCCGGGATGTGGGGCGAGCGCATGCCCCGGATGCGAGACGAGCACACGCCCCGGATGCGAGACGAGCACACGCCCCGGATGCGAGACGAGCACACGCCCAGGATGCGAGACGAGCACACGCCCAGGATGCGAGACGAGCACACGCCCAGGATGCGAGACGAGCACACGCCCCGGATGCGAGACGAGCACACGCCCCGGATGCGAGACGAGCACACGCCCCGGATGCGAGGCGAGCGCGCCGGGATTCAGTATTACTCGGCGCACAGGTGCGATAGCAGCGCGAGGAAATCTTGGCCCGCGGTGGTGGTTGCCCAGCGGAGGTGGCCGAGAAGGTAGTCGCGGTAGGCGATTTCGGCGTTCTCGTGGTTGGGGCACGGCAGGACGGTCAGGAAGTAGTCGATCTCGGACAGTTCGTAGTCGACGTGGACCAGCGGGAACAGTGCGGGCAGGGCGCGGCGCTCGGCCGCCGTGAGCGGCCGCACCTCGCGGTAGGCGCGCAGGAACACGGCCAGCTGGTCGGCGTAGATGTGCGCGGGGCCGTCAGCGCGCAGCGAGAGCCAGTCGACGGCGAACCGTTCGATCGCGGTGGCCAGGTCGAAGACGGCGGTGGTGCGGTTGGCCAGACCGAAGTCGATGACCGCGCTGACCTCGTCGCCGGTCCAGAGCAGGTTGGTGCCGTGCCAGTCGTTGTGGGTCCACAGCGGTTCGAGGTCGGAAATGTCGACGCGGAACGGGTCGGCTCCGGCACGTGGTGAACTGCCGCCGTACGGTAGTTCGACTGCGCTGCACAATGTTTCGACATCGTCAGGCCATCCCTGCGCGCGAAGGAACTCTCCCACGGCTGGCCACTGGGCGGCACGCCGCTCGATCGTCGCCACGGGATCGGTGCACAGCCCGGCTTGCAGCGGGCGCGGTGCCCGCGCCGGGGCGTCGTAACCCTCGGCGGCCAGATGCAGCCGCGCCAGCATGCGGCCCGCGGCGGCGGCCTGGGTCACCGAGAGGTACGGCGACCAGGAGAAGGCGTTGCGGTACAGATCCGCACCGGCGCCCACCGCATGGATCTCGTAGCTGAATTCGCCGCGGGTGCGGGACCGCACGGCGGGAATCGGGATGCCACGCGACCGCAGGTGCGCCATGAACGCGTGCTCCTCGGCCAGCGCCGCCGCGTCACGCAGCGCGATCGGCATCCGTTTCACCACGACCCGCTCGCCGTCGGCCGACCGCACCCGGGGGGCCGACGACAACGGTCGCGGGCTGCGCCATTCGAGGGCCGCGGCAGCGTCGACGCCGGACAGCACCTCGTCGATCTCGGCGAGGGTCAGCGGCGGCCAGTCGGGTTCGGCCGTCGGGTCCGAGCCCATGCCGAAGACGCGGCCGTCGGTCACGCCGCCCGCCCGGCGACCCCGCGCTCGAGCAACACCAGCACACCGGTGGCCGCGCCCGCGACCAGGAACGAGTACAGCGAGGCCGACGACCACCAGCCGGGGTGCACGCCGAGCGCATCCTGCACACCGGCCCACAGCCGCGCCCACCACGACACCGAGCCCGGATTGAACAGCTGGTAGACCGCGAATCCGAGCAGCCACGGCAGCAGCATCAGGGGTCGCGCCGGTGCCCGCTGCGACAGGTCCCAGCCGAATCTCCCACGCCCCCAGCAGAAGTCGACCACCAGCACCGCGCACAACGGTACGAACACCGAGCCGATCAGCAGCAGGAAATTGGAGAAACCGGTGAAGTCGTGCACCCCCAGCGCCAGCACGGTCGCCAGCACCCCGACCCCGGCGGCCAGCACCCGGCGGTCCACGCGCGGCACCACATTCTGGAGGGACATCGCCGTGGAATACACGTTGGCGAAGGACTGATCGGATTCGCGCAGCACCAGCACCGCGAAGAACAGCCATCCGGCCGCGACCCCGAGGAAGGTGTCGAAGATCTTGTCCGGAGCGCCGCCGACCTGGATCAGTGCCACCACACCCAGCAGATAGCACCAGATCTGCGCGGCCGAATAGCCGAATATCGTGGCGCCGGACGCGGCGCGGGCCGAGTGCGCGTGGCGGGTGTAGTCGGCGGCCAGCGGCACGAACGAGACCGCGACCGCCAGCGCGGTGTCCACGCCGGGGAACAAGCCGCTCCACGAGGTATCGGGCACGGACGGCATGGGCTGGCGCAGCAGCTGGACCGTGAAGTACACCATCGAGATCGCCACGGCGACCGTCACGTATTTGCGCAGAATATGCAGCACGCGCAGCGGCCAGATCGCCATCGCCGTGGACAGGACACCGGCGGCGATGACGACGAGGCCGTGGCTCACGCGATCGTGGGTCAGCACCCGGACACCGGCGGAGATCACCGTCAGCTCGTAGACCGCCCAGCCGATGCACTGCACGATATTGGCCACCGTGGGCAGGTAGGACAGCCTCGTACCGAACAATCCGCGGAAGTTCGCCATCGCCGGTGCACCGGTCCGGGCCCCGACCGCACCGGCCGCCGCGACCATCGCCGTGCCGACGAGCGTGCCGAGCACCGTGGCCAGCAACGCGCCCGCGACCGGAAGCTGCGGATGGCCCTCGGGCTGCAGCACGTAGACGGCGCCGGTGAAACCGATGAGGCTGACCCCGAGATTCGCCCAGAACGCGGACTGATCCCAGAACGACAGGCTGCGGGGCGGCTCGGTGGTGAGATGCAGGGGCGCCTCGGCGGACCGCCGCTGCTCACGAAGGGACGTCATAGCGGATCTCATGCTACGGACCCGCACCGCAAACCTCCGGCGACGGCGCCGCGAGCGGCCCGCCGGGCCAAGTCGGACCCATCCGCGCTATGGAAGCGGGCGGGCCGGTAACCTCGGACCGGATGGTTAGTGTCTCCACCCCCCTTCCGCCGCAGTCCACGAGCCGCCGCCGTTTCGGCCGCGCCGTGTGGCTGGTTCCGGCACTGCTGATCGCGGCCGCCACGCTGTGGCAGCTACAGAGCACCTGGCCGCTGAAGCCGATCGGCGGGGAGTTCATCGACCTACAGGTGTACCGGCTCGGCGTGCAGGCGTGGTGGCACGGCGCCGATATGTACGGGACGCTGCCCAAGACGAGCCTCGGGGTCGGGCTGCCGTTCATCTATCCGCCTTTCGCGGCGCTCGCGCTGAGCCCGTTCGCGATGCTGCCCATGTCCGCGTCGGGGATCGCGTTCTTCCTCGTCTCCACCGCGGCCCTGACGGTGACGATCTACCTGGTCGCGCGGCAGATCTGGGACGGCAGCACCGAGCTGGTGCTGTGGGCCACCGCGTGCGCGGTGCCGGTGGGCATGCTGCTGGAGCCGGTGCATCAGACGCTGGGCTTCGGGCAGGTGAATCTGATCCTGATGGTGCTGGTGGCGGCGGACTGCCTCACCGCGCGGCCGAAGTGGAAGCGCGGCATGCTGATCGGCCTGGCCGCGGCCATCAAGCTGACCCCGGCGGCGTTCGTGCTCTACTTCCTGGTGCGCCGCGACTACCGGGCGGCCGCCACCGCGGCGATCACGGGCGCGGTGGCCTCGGCCGTGGCCTACGCGATCATGCCGGGCGAATCGACGCGGTACTGGTTCGGCGGCATGGGCAATGTGTCGGGCCTGAGCGGGTCGGCGTTCCACACCAACCAGTCGATCCAGGGTGTGCTCTCGCGGCTGCAGGTGCCCAAGCCGGAGTTCACCGTGCTGTGGCTGCTGCTGGCGCTGGCGTTGCTGGCGCTCGTCGTCACCGCCATGCGGCAGGCCGCCGACCATCCCGGGCTGGCGCTGGCGTTCAACGCCGTGTTCACCCTGCTGGTCTCGCCGATCTCCTGGTCGCACCACTGGGTGTGGATCGCGCCCGCACTGCTGGCCGCCGTCGGCGCCGCGACCCGCCTCCCCCGCCGCCAGGCCCTGATCTGGTACGCCGTCATCGCCGCCACCACGGTCGTGTTCGTCATCGGACCCCAGAACTGGATGCCCGGCGAGGACAACCGCGAATTCGGTTGGACCACTTGGCAACACATCATCGGCGACACCTATGTGTGGTTGAGCGTGGCACTGGTCGCGGTCTACGTGGCGACGGCGAAGAGTCGGCGCAGAGTTGGGGCAGCGACCGCTTCGCCCAGCGCCGTGTAGCGGTTCCGATCGAGCGCGCCATAGCCAACCGGCTACAAGGTGACAACAGCCCGCGCGGCTTGGGGTGAGGCTCAGCCTCCTTCCCGACGGTGATCACGCCGTAAATCTCGCGTAGCTCCCGCACCCGTCGGGCCGCCACATGCCCGACGAACGGCGCGTTCCTGGCCTGGGGCGTACTGGCGAAGGGGTTGTCGTAGACGAAGCCCAAGGGTGTGAGTTCGCGGGGTGCTCCGGCGTCCCCGCTCCCGGCCGCCGAACCCACAGATGCACGTTCTCGAGGCTCACGCTGTAGATGGTGAGTTGCGAACTCATCGGTTCTTCTCCGAGCCCGAAGCCGTCACCACCTGTCGAACTGATCCTCACGGAGGCGGTTCACGGCTCGGTCGATCCAGGATTCGAAGCAGGCGGTGAGGTCTTGGGTGGTGGTGGGGCGGACGGTGATGTGCTCGCGGGTTTGTTGTTGCAGGTAGCGGCCGTCACCGGTGATGTCGAACCAGCCCACGGCGAACAGCGGGCTCGGTCGGGAATGGAGGTAGCCGGTGTGCAGACCGGCGACGCCGGAGCCGTCGGAGGGACGGCCGGTGAGACGGTCGAAGCGTTCTCGCGGGCTGTTGCGGGTGCTGGCGTAACCGTCTGCGCGGGAACGAAGTTCGTCGATGTGGAAGGTGTCCGGCGGTTGGTTACCCGGCGGGGCCTTCGGCACGATGGCCGCCAGGCGGCCGGGCAGCTGTTCGGTGCGGAACAGGCGGCAGCGGATCGGGCCGTCGACGCCGCCGGCGGCGGTCTGGGTGAGCATTACCGCGTGATACGGCGTGCGCGCACCGAGCACTCGGTACTCACGCGGGGTGCCGTTGCCGAGAACCGTTGACTCACCGCCGATTTCGATGCGCAGCTCGGAGGTGGTCAGCGTGTGCAGGGCCAGGTTGATCTCCTCGAGTTCGTCGGCACTGTAGCGGGCGCGCACGGACGCGCGGTGCGCATCGACCTCACCGACAGTGGCCAACCGGCTGACATACCGCAGTGGATGCGGAAACCTATCGTTCGCGTCGCTGTACCACAGCACCGCGAAATCATCGGGCTCCCAACTCCATTCAGGCATTCCTGGCAATCCAATCATCAACAACGGACTCGTGCGGAGCAGCGAGGCGACAGCACGCGCGGAACCGTTGGCAAATCAACAACATTCGGGACAACGCAGTCGAATGTCGGCCCGCCGTTACCGGCCGTCGGCAGGGGGACGCCCCGGGTCGGAATAATCGCCACCGATGACACCACCGGGAATCGTCTTCGGCGCGGGGCCGAGCAGTTCCTCCGCATTCTCCATGTTGCGCAGCCATTCCGGGAGTTCGTGGGTCTTCTGATCGTCTTCGGACTGACCGCCACGCGCACCCCCCATGCCACCCATACCCGGCATGCCACCCAGGCCCGTGACGCCCGATCCCCGGCCCGCTGCCGCAGCGGCCGCACCGCCGGAGCCTGCGGGCACGCCTTGCACACTGCGACCGGCGCCGCCGGAGGAGCCCGATCCACCGCCGAGCCCACCGATACCGCCGGGACCCCGAACCCCAACTACGGGTGCGGGGCCGGACCCGCCGTAAACCAAGGAGGTGGTCGGGGTTCCGCCCGCGTTCTTCCCCCCGCCCGGCCGCGCGGGGATCCCGCGGCCGACGCCGAGCCCGAACCCGATGCCGGACAGCGGCTGCCCGCCCAGTTCGGTCATCTGGCCGTCGTAGCGGCCGCCGCCGCCGATGCCGGAC
>NZ_JARWQD010000387.1 GCF_029869545.1 Nocardia wallacei
CCCCTTCGGTGGTGGTCCCCTTGCCCCGCCACCCCCCACCGCGCCCCGGCCCCCCTCGCGGGGGCGCGGGGGCGCTGGTCTACAGTTTCGCGCAGCTCAGCCGCGGACCACCTTGCCCGCCTTCAGGCAGGAGGTGCACACGTTCATCCGCCGGGTGTTGCCCGGCGCGACCTGCGCGCGGACGGTCTGGATGTTCGGGTTCCAGCGACGGTTGGTGCGCCGGTGCGAGTGCGAAACCGACTTACCGAAGCCGGGGCCCTTGGCGCAGACGTCGCAGACGGCAGCCATAGTCGCGAGCTCCTTCATGTCATGTGGGGACCGCTGTCTTCGCGGGACAGCCTGTCCGGAAACCTTGTCGTCATGCCTGCCCACGGAGACCCGCTGGCGAACGCGGCCGATCCACGGCTGCGTGAGGCAACCCTGCAAGAGTAGCGGGGGCCGGTGATCGATGTCCAATCGGGGTCTTCGAGGCTCGCGGCGGCGTGTGCGTATCGCACGGCGGACATCGTCGCGGTCTCGGATGCGGCCCGACTGCGCTTTCTCGCGTGTCGGGGCGGGAGACTAGTCTGGCGGACGGGGTTGGCGGATCGCAGCGGCGGCGAAAGGACGGTGACGTGCCCGGGGTCCGGGAGGAGCTGGATGGTGCTGCACTCGCGCGGTGGGCTCGGCTCTGCCTGGACGGACTCGAGCGCCGCCGCGACGAGATCAACGCGCTGAACGTCTTCCCTGTCGCCGATGCCGACACCGGCACCAACCTGGTCGTCACCATGCGTGCCGCGGTCGAGGCGATGGATGCCGAGGCGCCGCGCCCCGGCGACAACGGTGAGCCGCCGTCGCGACCTGCTTCGGGCGGTGATCCGGCCGCACGTGCGGGGAGCGCGGACATGGGCCGGGCGTTGGATGCCGCCGCGGTGAATCGGGGGTTCGACGGCGGCGCCGCGCGGCGGGAGCGCGAGAGTGGGCCGGTGGCGGATGCCACCTCCGTGCGGGCCGTGGTGGGTGCCATGGCGCGGGCGGCGACCGCTGGGGCGCGGGGGAATTCGGGCATCATCCTGTCGCAGGTGCTGCGGGGGATCGCCGAAGCCGTTGCGGCAGGCCCCCTTACGGCCACCACATTGCGAACGGCGTTGCGGCGGTCCGCGGTTCTGGTGCGGGAGTCGTTGAGCGAACCCGTCGAGGGCACCATGCTGACCGTGCTGGAGGCGGCCGCCGACCGGGCGGAGGACTGCGCCGAGGACACGCTGGCGGGGGTGGCGCAGACCGCCGCCGACGGTGCGGCGAAGGCGCTGGGCGATACCCCGTCGCAGCTGGATGTGCTGCGCGCGGCCGGGGTGGTGGACGCGGGGGCGCGGGGGTTGCTGATCCTGCTGGACAGCCTGGTCACGGCGATCACCGGGCAGGTTCCGTTCCGGCCGGAGTACAGGGGGTCGGAGCCGGTGCCCGTGCACCGTGCCGCGGATGCGCGCCCGGGGGAGCAGCCCCTGCCGCCGCTGCCCTCGGCCCGGAACGACCGATCCGATCGTCCGGCCTGTGCCGGAGGGACGGCGAGTACGTCCCGGGCGCCGGAAACCGCAGCGGGCGCCGACGCCGCGAGCGACGATAGCGGCGTGGCGCGCCCGCGGTACGAGGTGATGTACCTGCTGTCGGACACCGACGAGAACCGCATCGCGACCCTGCGCAACACCCTTGCGCGCCTGGGCGATTCGGTCGTCGTCGTCGGTGACGGCGGCGGCACCTGGTCGGCCCACGTGCACTGCGCCGACGCGGGCGCGGCCGTCGAGGCCGGGCTGAGCGCGGGTGCGGTGAGCCGCATCCGCATCGAAGGGCTCGTGGTGGACGAGCGGCGCGCGGCCGGTCCGGCCGACCGCGGGATACTCGCGGTCACCGCGGGCACGGGCGCGGCCCGGCTGTTCGAGGACGCCGGAGCGGTCGTGCTGGACGGCCAGGTGACGGCGGAGGCGCTGCTGACCGCGATCCGCGAGATGCCGCACCGCGAGGTGGTGGTGCTGCCCAACGGCGCGCTGCCCGCCCACGAACTGGTCGCGGTGAGCGTCGCCGCGCGCGACGGCCGGCGCGAGGTGCTGATGCTGCCGAGCGGCTCGATGGTCCAAGGGCTGGCCGCGCTGGCCCTGCACGACGGCGGCCGCACCGCCGCCGACGACGTCTTCGCCATGTCCGAGGCCGCCGCCGCGACCCGCTGGGGAGCCGTGCGGGTCGCCGCGCAGCGGGCGCTGACCATCGTCGGCACCTGCGAGCAGGGCGACGGGCTCGGGCTGGTCGGCCACGACGTCGTCGTGATCGATCCGGTCGTCGGCGTGGCCGCCCGCACCCTGCTGGACCGGATGCTCGGCCTCGGCGGGGAACTGGTCACGCTGCTGCTGGGCGCCGACGCCCCGGCCGGGCTGGGCGAGGCGCTGACCGAGCACATCATCGCCGACTTCCCGGGCGTCGAGGTCATCACCTACGACGGCGGGCAATCCGCTGACCTGGTGCAGATCGGGGTGGAATAGATGACGACGCTGCGTGACAGGCTCGACCACGTGCTGGGGGTCAAGGCCGCCGAACCGCTGGCCGACGCCTTCGACATGCACACCGTGGAGGACCTGCTGCGGCACTACCCGCTGCGCTACGCGACGCAGGGGCAGCCGCTGACCGAGGAGGCGCCGGAGGAGGGCGCGCACCTCACCGTGGTCGGGCGGGTCACCAAGACCGAGAAGCGCCCGATGCGCCAGCGGCGGGGCAATCTGCTCAAGGTCGAGCTCGATGCGGGCTCCAGCCGCCCCGTGGAGATCACGTTCTTCAACGGCGACAAGGTGAATTACCTTGTCAAACAGGGTGTTCGGGCGATGATGTCGGGCACGGTGCACTACTGGCGCCCGGATCGATGGAACCTCTCGCACCCGTCGTATCTGATCCTGCCCGAGGCCGGGGAGTCGGTGGAGAATCTCACCTCGGTGCGCGGCAGCGGCAATCTGCGCGGGCTGGCCCAGAGCGCGAAGGGCGCCGGGGGAGTGGATGTCTCGTTCTTCGAGCGCGAGTACATCCCCGTCTACGCGGCCACCGCGAAGGTGCAGAGCTGGGACCTGCTGGCCTGCGTCCGCCAGGTGCTCGACCAGCTGGATCCGATCGACGATCCACTGCCGCAGGACATTCGGGAGGACCGCGGCCTGATGGCGGTGACCGATGCGCTGCGCCTGATCCATCTGCCGGAACGCAAGTCCGATATCGAACAGGCCAGGGAGCGTTTGCGTTTCGACGAGGCCCTGGCGCTGCAGCTGGTGCTGGCCGAGCGCCGCCACGATGCCGAGGGTCGTGCCGCGCGGCCGTGCCCGCCCCGTACCGACGGCATCGCAACGGCTTTCGAGCAGCGCCTGCCGTTCGAGCTGACCGCCGGACAACAGAAGGTGATCGCCGAGATCTCCGACGATCTGTCCCGCGACCACCCGATGCACCGGCTGCTCCAGGGCGAGGTCGGCTCGGGTAAGACGATCGTGGCCCTGCACGCCATGCTGCAGGTGGTCGATGCCGGGCTGCAGTGCGCCCTGCTGGCTCCGACGGAAGTGCTTGCCGCCCAGCACTATCGGTCGCTGCGGGCGATGCTGGGCGACCTCGGAACGGCGGGCGAGCTGGGTGCGGACGAGAACGCCACGAAGGTGGTGCTGGTGACGGGGTCGATGGCCACGGCCGCGAAGAAGGCGGCGCTGCTGGACGCGATGACCGGCGAGGCGGGCATCGTGATCGGCACCCACGCGCTGATCCAGGACGCGGTGGAGTTCCACGACCTGGGCATGGTGATCGTCGACGAGCAGCATCGCTTCGGGGTCGAGCAGCGGGATGCGCTGCGCGCCAAGGCCAAGAACGGGACCAGCCCGCACCTGCTGGTGATGACGGCGACCCCGATCCCGCGCACGATAGCCATGACCACGCTCGGCGATCTGGAGACCTCCACGCTGACCGAGCTGCCGCGCGGCCGCTCGCCCATCACCACGAAAGTCGTTCCCGCCAAGGCGCATCCGGCGTGGGTGGACCGGGCGTGGGAACGCATCCGCGAGGAGGTCGCCGCCGGGCGCCAGGCCTACGTGGTGTGCTCGCGCATCGGCGACGAGGAGGACAACGGAAACGGCAAGGGGCGCAAGAAGAAATCCGACGAGGAGAAGGAAGCGCCCACCACGCACGCGGCGACGGATGTCTTCGAGACGCTGCGCGGCGGTCCGCTGTCGGATCTGCGGGTGGGCCTGCTGCACGGCCGCCTGCCCAACGACGAGAAGGACCGCGTGATGCGGTCGTTCAACGACGGCGACGTGGACGTGCTGGTGTGTACCACCGTCGTCGAGGTCGGGGTGGACGTGCCCAATGCGACGGTGATGGTGATCGTCGACGCCGACCGGTTCGGGGTCAGCCAACTGCATCAGCTGCGCGGGCGCGTCGGCCGGGGCAAGCACGCGGGCCTGTGCCTGCTGATCACCGAGACGTCGCCGATGGGCGGCGCCATGGTCCGTCTGGAGGCGGTCGCGGGCACCCTCGACGGCTTCGAGCTGTCGGTGCTCGACCTGCGCCAGCGCCGCGAGGGCGATGTGCTCGGTTCCGCGCAGTCCGGCACCGCCCGCAGCCTGCGCCTGCTGTCGCTGCTCGACGACCTCGAGGTCATCACCACGGCCCAGCAGCTCGCCCGTGAGCTGGTCGAATCCGACCCGGGCCTGAAACAGCACCCCGGCCTGGCAAGCATGATGCGCGCCGCAGTCGACGCCGAACGCCTCGAATACCTGGCCAAGTCATAGACCTCGCCACCTCATCCCGGCGCGCCGTGAGCCCTCTTCTGTTCCGGCGGATCGTGAGGCCCCCTTCTGTTCAGGCCCATCGCGAGACCACTCCTGTTCCGGCGCGCTTTTGGCCGGAATCTACCGGCTGGAAACTTGTCGGTGGTCGGTGAGATGCTGCGTGGGTTGGAATTCCGGCGGCGACAGGAGGGAGTGCCGGTGGTAGCGATCGATCTCGAGTGGGGGCGCAAACCCACACTGCCGCAGGCGCTGTCTCGATTGCGGCCGCGTCAGGGCATCGGCGGCGTTCCCCCGACCGTGCTGGTGCTGGTCGGGATCGTCAGCGTCCAGGTCGGCGCCGCGCTGGCCAACCGGCTGTTCGCGGCCACCGGCCCCGGCGGCGCGGTGAGCCTGCGCCTGTTCTTCGCGGGCATCGTGCTGCTGGTGTTCTGGCGTTCGGCGCTGCGGATCGAGCGCCGCGCGCTGCCGGTGGTGCTCGGCTTCGGCACCGTGCTGGCGGCGATGAACCTGTTCTTCTACGAGGCGATCGACCGCATCCCGCTCGGCATGGCGGTCACCATCGAATTCCTGGGCCCGCTGGGGGTGGCCCTGGCCGGGTCGCGCCGCTGGGTGGATCCGGTTTGGGCGGTCCTGGCCGGGGGCGGCGTGCTACTGCTCACCCATGCCGACGGCCCCGTGGTCTGGGCGGGTGTCGCGTTCGCCCTCGCCGCGGCGGCCTGCTGGGCGGGCTACATCCTGCTCAGCGCCAAGCTCGGCGAAAAGACCAGCGGCGGCGGGGGTTTGGCACTCGCGATGGCGTTCGGCGGCGTGCTGATGGCCCCGGTCGGCATCGCCGAGGCCGGTTCCGCGCTGCTGCAGCCGTCCGTCTTGGCCGCCGGTTTCGGTGTCGCCATCCTGTCCTCGGTCCTGCCGTACTCGGTGGAACTCGAGGCCCTGCGCCGCATCCCGCCCCGCGTCTTCGGCGTCCTGATGAGCCTCGAACCCGCCGTGGCCGCCTTCGCGGGCCTGGCCGTCCTCGGCCAGCTGATGAACCTGCAGCAGTGGGGCGGCATAGCCTGCGTGGTCGCCGCCTCCATCGGCGCCACGCGCTCGGCGAAAACGTGAGAAGTGCCGAGGGACCGATCAGCCGCCGCGAAGCAGCTCCCCGAGCACACCGACGGCCTGGTCGATCCCGTCGGCGGTGATATTGCCGTAGCCGAGTACCAGGGACCGGGCGGGGTGCGGGGGCGCGGCGAGGAAGGTCGTCAGCGATTCCAGGTCGACTCCCGCCGCCCGGGCCCGCTCCCGGAGCAGATCCGCGTCGTGGTCGACCGTCAGGGTCGCCAGGGTCTGGACGCCCGCCGGAATACCGCTCAGGCGCAGGGGAACCCGATGACGGGCGATCGCCACCTCGAGGGCCTGCCGATTCGACCGATAGCGGGCGCGGCTGTGGCGGATATGGCGGTCGTAGGCGCCGCTGTCGATCAGTTCGGCCAGGGCGAGCTGATCGAGGGTGGCATTGCCCCGGTCGATGAGGAACCGGCTGTGGCACAACCGTTCCGCCATATCGGGATCGCACACGATCCAGCCCAGGCGTAGCGCGGGGGACAGCGCCTTGCTCACCGACCCGAGATACGCCACCGAGGCCGAGGCCCGTCCCTGCAGCGATCCGACGGCGCGGCGGTCGAAGCGGAACTCGCCGTCGTAATCGTCCTCGATCACCAGGGCGCCGGTGCGAGAGGCCCACGCCACCAGCGCCTCCCGGCGATGCGGAGCCAGCACGACGCCGGTCGGGAACTGGTGTGCGGGATTGACGACGACGGCGTCGATACCGTGTTCGGGGAGCGCGTCGACCACCAGTCCGTCGCCGTCGACCGGAATCGGGATCGGCGTCAGCCCGGCGCGCGCGATCAGCGGCGCGCGCTGATGCAGACCGGGATCCTCGAACGCGACGGCCCGGGCGCCGCGCTCGCGCAGCACTCCGGCCAGCAGCCCCAGCCCGTGCATGACACCGGCGCAGACGAGCGTGGTCTCCGGGGTGGCGGCGACCCCGCGCACCCGGCCCAGATAGGCGGCGAGGACGGCTCGCAGGCGAGGGTGCCCGGCCGGATCCGGATAGTCGAAGTCGGCATTCGCGGCCTCCGCGAGCGCGCCGAGCCAGGCACGACGCCACGCGCGTCGCGGAAAGTGCGCGGCGGTGGGCCGCCCGGGGCGCATATCCCAGCGGCGTGGTGGTGGAGCCGTCGGCTCGGTGGCCGCCCGCGGCGCGGGTGCGGCGAGGACGTCGGAGACCCGGGTGGCCGAGCCCTGCCGTGCCGCCAGGTAGCCCTCGGCCACCAATTGGGAATAGGCCTCGACCACCAGGCGGCGCGACACCCCGAGGTCGGCGGCGAGCACGCGGCTGGCGGGCAGCCGCTGGCCCGGGCGCAGGCGGCCGTCTCGCACCGCATCCCGCAGCGCGGTCTCGACCTGGGCCCGCAGCGGCACGCCGGTGCGGGGGCTCAGGGCCAGATGGATCTCCGGACCCGAATTGGTACCTGAAGCGGACACGCGAGTGGAGCTTACCGGGGATCCATTTGTCTCGTACGGTCACGGTCATGATCACGGATGCGACTCTGGATGATATTCGACGCCGAACATGGCCCGCGGCAACGGTTTTCGCACGGTTGGCGCTGGCCGCCGGATTTCTGGCGGCCGTCGCCGACCGATTCGGCCTGCTGGGGGAGAAGGGCACCGGCAATGTGTCGTGGGGAAATATGGACAACTTCATGGCGTACTCGCATTCGCTGACGCCGTATCTCCCGGACGTGCTCGCCGACGTCGCGGGCTGGGGCGGCACGGTCGCCGAGATCGTGTTCGGTATCGCGCTGCTGCTCGGTATCGCGACGCGCTGGGTCGCGCTCGGCTCCCTGGGACTGCTGCTGGTCTTCGGCGTCTCGATGTTCTTCGCGCTGGGCTGGCAGGCGCCGCTGTCGTTCTCGGTGTTCGGCGCCGCGGCGGCCGCGGCATTGCTGGCGCTGGCCCCGGCGCGGGCCTACGTCCTCGGCATCGACCAGGCGCTGTCGTCGAGAGCGAGCGGCGGATGGCCGGTCGCGGACCAGCGCGCCGGGTGACCGGGACGCGTGTCAGCGCACCGCGCGCGGATAGGGCAGGTCGATCGAGGTGGTCTCGGTGACGGCCAGCGGGCGCCCGATCTGTGGGAAGGCGCGCTGCGGGCAGGCCGATCGCTCGCACACCTTGCACCCGGCGCCGATGGGGATCGCCGCGGACGGATCATCGAGCTGCAGGCCCTTGGAATAGGCCAGGCGGTCGGCATATTCGATATCGCAGCCCAGTCCGATGGCGAATTCCTTTGCCGCCGTGCCGTATCCGCGCGGTGCCGAATGGGCGGTGCGGGCGACCCACAGGTAGCGGCGCCCGTCGGGCATCGAGGCGACCTGGGTGAGCACCCGACCCGGATGGGCGAACGCCTCGTGCACCACCCACAGCGGGCAGCTGCCGCCGACCCGGGAGAAGTGGAATGCGGTGGCGGACTGCCGTTTCGATATGTTCCCGGCGCGGTCGGTGCGCACGAAGAAGAACGGCACGCCGCGCTGGCCCTGCCGCTGCAGGGTGCTCAGCCGATGGCAGACGGTCTCGAAGCCGACCTCGAACCGCAGGCCCAGCAGGTCGATGTCGTAGTGCAGCTCCTCGGCCGAGCGCAGGAACTTCCCGTACGGCAGCACCAGCGCCCCGGCGAAATAGTTGGCCAGGCCGACCCGCGCCAGCGCCCGCGATTCCCCGGTCAGCGAGGGCGTATCGCTGAGGACCTCGTCCAGCAGCGGCCCGTAGAGCAGGAATGCGAGGGTGGTGGCGATCTGGAACGCGCGCTGGCCGGGACGCAGCCGCCGGGCCAGGGTCAGGGTGCGGCTCTCGGAATCGAAGTGGCGCTTCGGGATATTCGGGTCGGCGCCGTCGCCGCGCACCAGCACCGTCACCCCGGCCTTCTCCTCGGCGACGCGGGCCAGCTGGCGGTCCAGCGATCCGATGGACAGGCCGCACTCGTCGAACAGCCGCTCGGCGGCCAGATCCAGCTGGGCGATGTGATTGTGGTGGTCGTAGAAGAAGTCGCGGACATCCTCGTAGGGCATCGGCACGCCGGGCGCGCCCGTGGGCGTGGCGACCTTGGACGACAGCAGGTCCAGCTGGTCGGTGGCCGCGCGTAGCCGGCGGTGCATGGCGACGATGGTCTTGGCGACCTCGGGCATCCGGGTGGCCATATCCTCGACCTCGGCTGCGGGCGGGGCCGTGCCGCCGGCCGCCTCGACCAGCACCTCGTGCAGGTCCGAGACCAGCCGCGCGTCGGAGTCGGCGGCGAAGAACTGCACGTCGAGGTCGAAGGTCGAGTTCAGTTTGAGCAGCACCGGAATGGTGAGCGGTCGTTGATCGCGCTCGAGCTGGTTGAGGTAGCTGGGGGACAGCTCCAGGGACTTGGCCAGCGCGGCCTGGGTCATCCGCCGCTCCTCGCGCAACCGCCGCAGTCGGGCACCCGCATACATCTTGCGCACGCCGCCGATGCTACCCACTGGCTTCGCAAACATTGCAATATTGGCGGTACTCGCCGACAAAAATCTGCCGTTGCAAGGTGTTTTGTCGCGATGCGTCGCTGCGTAGCGTGCGAAGTATGAAGCCTCATATCGTACGTTCCCGCGCCTCGGCCGATGATTTTCCCCGCTCGGACCACCTGGCGACCCGGATCGCGGAGGTGGCCGCCGACCCCGTGCCGGTACCGGCGGAGGTCGCGGACATGATCGTCAACCGGATCATCGACAATGCCGCGGTGGCCGCGGCCGCGTTGCGCCGCCGCCCACCGACGACCGCCCGGCGGCAGGCGCAGGCACACCCGTACTCCCCGGGCGCCACCGTAGTCGGACTGCCTGCGGCGCGACGATTTTCGCCCGAGTGGGCCGCGTGGGCCAATGGTGTCGCGGTGCGCGAGCTGGACTTCCACGACACCTTCCTGGCCGCGGAGTACTCCCATCCGGGCGACAACATCCCGCCGATCCTGGCGGTGGCGCAGCACGCCGGCCGCGGCGGAGCGGACCTGATCCGCGGTCTCGCAACGGGTTACGAGATCCAGATCGACCTGGTGCGCGGAATCTGCCTGCACGAGCACAAGATCGACCATGTGGCCCACCTCGGGCCGTCGGCCGCCGCCGGAATCGGCACCCTGCTCGGGCTGGATGCCGAGACGATCTATCAGGCCGTCGGCCAGGCCCTGCACACCACCACCGCGACCCGCCAGTCCCGCAAGGGGGAGATCTCCAGCTGGAAGGCGTTCGCGCCCGCCTTCGCCGGGAAGATGGCCGTGGAGGCGGTGGACCGGGCCATGCGCGGGGAGGGCGCCCCGGCGCCGATCTGGGAGGGCGAGGACGGGGTGATCGCCCGGCTGCTGGGCGGCAAGGACGCGGAATACGCTGTGCCGCTGCCGGTTCCGGGCGAGCCGAAGCGGGCGATCCTGGACAGCTACACCAAGGAGCATTCGGCCGAATATCAGAGCCAGGCGCCGATCGACCTGGCGCGGCGGATGCGGTCGCGCATCGGCGATCTCGGCAAGATCGCCTCGATCGTGCTGCACACCAGCCACCACACGCACGTCGTCATCGGCAGCGGCTCCGGCGACCCGCAGAAATACGATCCCCGAGCCAGCAGGGAGACCCTCGACCACTCCGTGCCCTACATCTTCGCGGTGGCCCTGCAGGACGGGACCTGGCACCACGAGCGCTCGTACGCGCCGGAGCGGGCGCGACGGCCCGACACGGTGGAGCTGTGGCGGAAGATCCGCACGGTCGAGGATCCGGAGTGGACGCGGCGTTACCACGCCACCGATCCGGCCGAGAAGGCCTTCGGCGCACGGGCCGTCGTGACGCTGGCCGACGGCGAGACCCTCGTGGACGAACTGGCCGTGGCCGACGCGCACCCGCTGGGGGCGCGGCCGTTCGGCCGCGAGCAGTACCTCGCGAAGTTCCGCACGCTCGCCGAGGGCGTACTCGAACCCGCCGAACAGGACCGTTTTCTCGATGCGGCGCAACGTACTCCGGAGCTGCGCGCGGACGAACTCGACCAGCTCACGGTCACGGTCGCGCCGGACGTGCTGGATTCCGCGCCGTCGACCGGACGGGGGATCTTCTGATGCCGGGCCCCTCAGTCGCCGTCCCACACCACGGCCTGGGCCGCGATCACCTTCAGGCCGTTGAACGTGACCGACGGGGACCCGTGCAGCCGGTACCCCTCGGCGAGCAATGTGCTGATTCGCTCGCAGAACGTCACATCATCGGGGCCGGTGATCAGCCGGTAGCGCAGCGGTTCGGTCATACCACGAGCCTAATGGGCGCCACCGCCACAGCATCCACGCAATACCGGCATGTTCTCGGCCGGAATCCCGGCCGAAAGCGTGCCGGGATTGTGGTGGGGCAGGCCCGGATTGCGGGTGGGCAGGAGGCATGGTCGGTGGGGAGGCGGGGGCTGTGAGCGGGCTGATGGCGGCGATGACGTCCGCGAGTGATAAGCGCAAGGCGCTGCGGGCCGGGCTGGCCAGCGGCCGGATCCAGCGGCTGCCCGGGGCGTTCAACCCGCTGGTCGCCAAGCTGGTGCAGGAACTCGGGTTCGAGGGCGTGTATGTGTCGGGGGCGGTGGTGTCGGCCGAATTGGCGCTGCCCGATATCGGGCTGACCACGCTGAGCGAGGTCACCGAGCGGGGGCGGCAGATCGCGCGGGTCACCGACCTGCCGACGCTGATCGACGCCGACACCGGATTCGGCGAGCCGATGAACGCGGCCCGCACGATCACGCTGCTCGAGGAGGCGGGCCTGGCGGGCTGCCACATCGAGGACCAGGTGAACCCGAAGCGGTGCGGACATCTCGACGGGAAGGCCGTGGTACCGGTCGAGGAGATGGTGCGGCGCATCCGGGCGGCGGTGTCGGCCCGGCGCGACCCGGACTTCGTGATCTGCGCCCGCACCGACGCCCGCGGCATCGAGGGACTGGACGCGGCGATCGACCGGGCCACTGCCTACGCCGACGCCGGTGCCGACCTGATCTTCACCGAGGCCCTCGCCGATGCTGGCGAGTTCGCGAAGTTCCGTGCCGCCGTGGAGATTCCGCTGCTGGCCAATATGACCGAGTTCGGCAAGTCCGAGCTGCTGTCGGCGCGGGCGCTGGAGAATCTGGGCTACAACGCGGTCATCTACCCCGTGACCACCCTGCGCCTGGCGATGTTCGCCGTGGCGGCCGGACTGCGCGAGATCGCCGATACCGGAACCCAATCCGGGCTGCTGGACCGCATGCAGCACCGGGCGCGGCTGTACGACCTGCTCGGCTACGAGCGCTACAGCGAATTCGATTCCGGCATCTTCGATTTCACCGTGAGCGAGTGATTCCATGACCGAGATCAAGAAGGGGCTGGCCGGCGTGGTGGTCGACACCACCGCCATCTCCAAGGTCGTCCCCGAAACCAACTCCCTGACCTATCGCGGCTACGCCGTCCAGGATCTGGCGCGGCACTGCGGTTTCGAGGAGGTCGCCCATCTGCTGTGGTACGGCGAACTGCCCGATGCCGATCAGCTGCAGGCGCTGCGCTGTCGCGAACGCGCGCTGCGGCACCTGGATCGCTCGCTGCTGGCGTTGATCGACAAGCTGCCCGAGACCTGCCACCCGATGGACACCGTGCGCACCGTCGTCAGCTACCTCGGTGCCGAGGACCCGCTCGAGGACCGGGGAAAGAGCCCGGAGGCGTTGCTGGCCAAGGCCTTGCGCATGACCGCCGTCCTGCCCACGGTGATCGCGGCCGATATGCGCCGCCGCCGCGGGCTGGACCCGCTCGCGCCGGACGAGCGGCGCGGATTCGCGGAGAACTTCCTGTACATGTGCTTCGGCGAACCGTCCGGCGCGGCCGGGCATCTGGATCCGCGGCTGGTGCGGGCATTCGAGACCTCGCTGATCCTCTACGCCGAGCACAGCTTCAACGCCTCCACCTTCGCCGCGCGCGTGGTCACCTCCACCGAATCGGATATGTACAGCGCGGTCACCGCCGCCATCGGCACGCTGAAGGGTCCGCTGCACGGCGGCGCGAACGAGGCCGTCATGCACGCGATGCTGGAGATCGGCAGGCCGGAGCGGGCGCGGGAATGGTTGCGAGACAGGCTGTCCCGCGGGGAGAAGGTGATGGGATTCGGCCATCGCGTCTACAAGAACGGTGATTCCCGGGTGCCCACCATGAAGGCCGCCCTCGACCAGGTCGCCGAGGTGACCGGCGGCCACGAATGGCTGCGCATGTACGCCGAACTCGAGGCGGCCATGGCGGAATCGACCGGGATAGCACCGAATCTGGACTTCCCGGCCGGACCCGCCTACTACCTGATGGGTTTCGACATCGAGATGTTCACGCCGATCTTCGTGATGAGCCGCATCACCGGCTGGACCGCCCATATCATCGAACAGTCCCAGTCCAACGCGCTCATCCGGCCGCTGTCGGAGTATGTGGGTGTGCCGCAGCGGGCAGTGGGGGCGGCGTAGCCTCCGATCCCACCCTTCGGGTGATCGGACCGTCGCGCGCAAGTATCAGGACCGCCGCGCAGACGCCCGCCAGCCGGCGATACGGCGTGCGGGGCGCCCCCGGCGGGGAGCGCACGGCGGGTGGCGCGGGGACCAGGTTGGGCCGCGAGGCCGC
>NZ_JARWQD010000388.1 GCF_029869545.1 Nocardia wallacei
CCGCCGCGGTCGAGGGTGGTGATCTCGTCGGTGTCGGCGGCGACTCCCTGGAATCCGGTGACCACGGGCACGATTCCGGTGGCGAGGCATTCCTGCAGGGCGGTGGGGTCGATGTCGGTGATGTGGGCGCGGGCGCTGGACCGTAGCAGGGAGCCCCGTGAGCACATACTCAACACGGCCGCCCGGGTGTTCGGCGAGCGGGGCGTGGCCAACACCTCGACGAACCGCATCGCGGCGGAGGCCGGGGTGAGTGTCGGCACGGTGTACCGGTACTTCTCCGATCGGTCGGTCATCGTCGACGAGCTGCTGCGGCGGCTACTGGACAATCAGGAGCGCCGGGTGATGGCGGCCATGGCCGGACCGCCGCGCAGCTCGGTGCGCGAACTCGTCACCTCCATTCTCGAGGTGACGACCGAGGAGCTCGCGGCCGAGGCGCCGCTGGTCCGCGCGCTGGTGGAGGGGGTGCCGTTCTACGACAGCGGACTTCCGGAGCTGGAACTGCGGATCCGGTTGATGGTGAAGATGCTGGTGATCCAGATGCTGGGCCCGGGCGACGACCACGAATATGACGTGATGACCTTCGTGCTCGTCAACACCTGCTACGCCGCCGTGATGCGCACCGCCCTGCTCGAGGACGACAGCCAGGACCAGCGGGAGATCCTGATGATGACCGCCCGACTCATCACGCCGCTGGCGGAGGCCGAGATCGCGGCCCGCAGGGCGCGCTGAGCCGGATTCAGGCGGCTCGGCGTCCCGGCGCCCAGAGGGCGAGCAGCAGCGCGACCACCAGCGTGAAGATGCCGAGCACGAGGGATGCCTGCCGCAGGCCGTGGACGAAGGCCGCCTCGGCGAAGTCGGCGAGGGGCCGGGCCTGGGGTCCCAGGTGATCGGTGACCTGCAGCGCGCCCGCGAGTGAACTCGAGACGGGCCCGCGGATCGGTTCGGGCAGCAGGGGCAGCGCCGCGGCGATGCGGTGGCTGTATCCGGCGGCGAGAATGCTTCCGGCGAGGGCGATTCCGACGGCCGCGCCCACTTCGCGCGCCGCGTCGTTCACCGCGGCGGCGACCCCGTGTTTGTCGGCGGGCACGTCCTCGACGATGGCGGCGGTCGCCGGTGCCGCCGAGAGGCCGAGTCCGACGCTCATGATCAACAGCGGCCACAGTACGTCCACGAAGGTGCTGGCGGCCGTCAGATGGGTCAGCGACAACAGGCCGACGCCGACGGTCGCGATGCCGGTGGCGGTCACCAGGCGCAGCCCGCACCGCTCGGCGAGCCGGGGCGTCACCACCGACAGCGCGATCATCGGGACGATCATCGGCGCCATCGCCAGCGCCGACATCAGCGGCCGATATCCGAGGATGAGCTGGAAGAACTGCACGATCAGCATGAACAGGCCGAACGAGACGAGGAACTGGACGGCCACCGAGATCGTCCCGGTGCTGAACCCCCGCCCGGCGAACAGCCGCACATCCAGCAGCGGATGGTCCGCCCGCCGCTCGACCACGACGAACACCGCGACGGCCCCCGCACCGGCGAGCGCCATGGTGAGGACGGCCGGGTCGGTCCATCCGCGCTGCGGTGCCTCCAGCGCCGCGACGGTGACCAGGCCGATCGCGGCGGCCCCCGACAGCGCGCCCCAGGGATCGAACGGTGGCCGCGATGCGTCCGCCGACTCGGGCAGGGTGCACGCGGCAATCGCCAGCACGGCGCCGCTCACGGTCATCGCGATCATGATCGACAGCCACGACCAGCGCGCCATCAGCAGACCCGAGCCGAGGATCCCGAGGACGGCGCCGCCGCCGACGGTCCCGGCCCAGATCCCGATGGCGACGCTGCGCCGTTCCGGGGGCAGCCCGGCGGTCAGGATCGACAGCGTGGAGGGCATCACCAGCGCGGCCCCGGCCCCGCCCGCGGTCCGGGCCGCGATGAGCCAGACCGGTCCGTCCGCCACCAGCGGCACCGCGGAGGCGACGGCGAAGACGGCCAGGCCCGCGATCAGCATCAGCCGCCTCCCGTACCGGTCGCCGAGGGCTCCGGCGGGCAGGACCAGGCAGGCCAGCGCGAGGGTGTACCCGTCGATGACCCAGGTCAGCTGCGACTGGGTGGCGCCGGTGTCGGAGGCGATGCCCGGCAGCGCGGTGTAGAGCGCCGCCATCGACGCCACGACCAGTGCGACCGCCATGCACGACAGCAGCACCACCCACCGCAGCCGGGCCGACAGTCCTGTCACGGTCGTGGTCATCGCATCTCCCAAGAAACGAAACACATAGTATCGCTACGCTACAAGAAGTAGCATAAGTGCGTTTCTTGGCAATAGCGCCGTCGAGGAGGAATCCTGCGTACATGACCGCGACCAGTGCCACCCGGGGCCCGCGCCGCGACGACATCGATCCGCGCCGGATCCGCTCCCGCGCGCGGTTGCTGGACGCCGCCGCCGAACTGCTGAGATCCGGTGGGCTGGAGGCGATCACCGTGGACTCGGTGACGCGGATGTCCGGTGTCGCCCGCACGACGCTGTACCGGCATTTCGACAATGTCGTGCAGCTGCGCGCCGCGACGCTCGAGCATCTGCTGCCGCCGGTGGTGCAGGCGCCGACCGCCGGAACGCTGCGGGATCGTCTCGTGGAGCTGCTCGGCAGGCAGGCCGACGTGATCAACGACGCGCCCCTGCATCTGGCGACACTGGCGTGGCTGGCGACGGGGGAGGGCGCCGAGGACGGCGCGGAGGCGGGCTCGCTGCGCCGACGGCTGATCGAGCATTACCGGCGGCCGTTCGACGAGCTGTTCGCCGATGCCGAGGCGCGCGCCCTGCTCGGCGACCGTGAGCTGGCCGCGGTGCTGGCGCAGCTCATCGGTCCGATCGTCTTCGTGCGGCTCACCGGAATCGGGCAGGCGCCGCGGGCCTATTGCGCCCGGATCGTCGACTATTTCCTGGCGGCGCGCGGCGTCACGGACGCGCGCTGACCGGACGGCGGGCCCGCCGCGATCGCCTGTGGCACCACCGGCGGAATATGTATTCTGCATGGGGGAGAATGAAATTCTCCTCTCTCGGATCGAGGTGGTGCCATGACAGTGCGGACGGAGCCCGTGGTCCTCGTCTTCGAAGACGACGAATACACCTTCCGGCGGCTCGATCGGCTCGCCGCCGGGCTGGCCGTGGAACTCGGCGGGCGCGGTGTGCGGGCGGGCGACCGGGTGGCGCTGATGTCGTCGAACCGCCCGGAATTCGTTGTCGCCGTGCTGGCGATCTGGCGGCTGGGCGCCGCGGCCGTCCTGCTCAGCCCGGCGTGGAAGCGCACCGAGGCCGAGCACGCGCTGCGCCTCACCCGGCCGGTCCTCGGCGTCGGCGACCATCCGGTGCTGGCCGAGCTGCTGCCGATGCGGCACCTGGACGAGCCGATCGTCCCGGCGGATGGGGAGCCCCCGCAGCCGCCGCCGGAATCGGATGCCGTGCTCGTATTCAGTTCGGGCACAACCGGTTTGCCGAAGGCGGTGCGGCACACCCACGCCTCGATCGGCACCGCCGTGCGGCAGTGGCGGCAGGTGCTGGAGCTGACCTCCTACGACCGGTTGCAGGTCGTCACGCCGCCGTCGCACATCCTGGGCCTGCTCAATATCGTCACCGTGCTGGACGCGGGCGCCTGGATGCGGCTGCACCGCCGGTTCGACCTCGAGCGCATGCTGGGGTGCATCGAGCGCGACCGGATCACCGTCGAGATGGCGGTGGCGCCGATCGCGCTGGCGCTCGCCTCGCATCCGGAGCTCGAGCGCTACGACCTGTCGTCGCTGCGCTACATCATGTGGGGCGCGACCCCGGTGACCGCGAGCATTGCCGAAACCGTCACCCGCCGTACGGGAGTCGGGTGGCTGCCCGCCTACGGCGCCACCGAGCTTCCCGTCATCGCCTGCAACCCGCTCGACGCGCCCCGGCTCGACAGCGCCGGTCGGGCGGCGCCCGGCGTGACCCTGCGGGTGGTGTCGACGGATACGGGAAGGCCGGTCGGGCCCGGCGAGATCGGGGAGATTCAGGCGCGTTCGGAGTCGCTGATGGCCGGGTATCTCCCGGCGGAGGCGACCGCGGAGGCCTTCGACGACGGCTGGTACCGGACCGGCGATATCGGCGCCATCGATCCCGGCGGCTGGATCCGGCTCACCGACCGGGCCAAGGAGATGATCAAGGTGCGGGGATTCCAGGTGGCGCCCGCCGAGGTCGAGGCCGTGCTGCACGCGCATCCGGCCGTCGCGGACTGCGCGGTGTTCGGGATCGCGGACCCGGCCGACGGCGAGGCGATCGTCGCCGCCGTCGCGACCGCCGATCCGGTCTCGGCGGACGAACTCATCGCACACGTCGACGCGCGGCTGGCGGCGTACAAGCGGCCGCGCCGCGTGGTGTTCGTGCCCGAGATCCCGCGCCTGCCGTCGGGAAAGGTGTTGCGCCGCATACTGGCCGAGCGTCACGGGCGCGCGGATGTCAGCTCAGGATCGGGATGAGGTGCGGGAGGTCGGTCGTGGTCCGGATTCCGGGGGCGGCCGCGCACACGGCCGGGACCGCGTTGACGGCGCGATTGGCGGTATAGGCGGGGGAGGATTCGGCCATGTGCGACAACGGGACCGCGAAGCGGATGTCGATGTTCAGCGGGGCGTCGCCCGCCACCTCGAGCCGCCACCCGGTATCGCGCAGGTCCCAGTCCGCGGCGATGTCGGTGGTGCAGTACCAGGTGGCACGGAAGCGGGCCGGCCGGGGGCGTTGGGGGTGGCGCTGCCCCTGGGGCCCCGCACGCCCGGCGCGGGGCGGCCGCCGGACGCTGCGGTGACCGTGATCCGCTGCGCGGCAACGGTTCCGGCGGGGATGACCCCGGCGGCGATGGTGGTCTTCGCGCGGGCCGTCGCGACCTCGCCGGTGGCGGTGACCGCGTCGATGCCCAGACCGAGCGCGCCCGCGAGCTGACGCAGCGACGGTCCGAAGCTCGCGCCCACGTGGTCGGCGCGGCGCTGGTCGAACTCCGCCGGTGGCCGCCCGAAACCCATGATGTCGAACAGTATTCCGGGCGAATCGCGCCGGGAGAGATCGGCGTACTCGTCGATGACGAGGCGGTCGAGGCGCCGCTGGATCGACGACAGGACCAGTGGCACCGCCTCGGTGATGAAGCCCGGACTGCTGCCGGTGCTGTGGATCGAGGCGCCACCGAGCACGCAGGCGAATTCGATCCGCTCGCGCAGCTGCGGATCCATGCTCGGTGGGTGGTGGAAGTGCCCGCACGTGGTGACCACATTGGCCCCCGCGGTGAGCAGCCGGATCACGACCTCCGGATCGAACACCCGCGGCATGTAGAGCACGCAGTCCGCGTCGAGGTCGACGATCTCGCCGACATCGCGGGTGGCACGCACGCCACAGGGACCCGTGCCGCACAGCTCACCGGCATCGCGCCCGGCCTTGTCCCGGTCGTGGACGTACAGCCCGGCCAGCTCCATGCCGGGGTGTTCGAGGACACCGCGCAGGGCGCGGGCGCCGATATTCCCTGTCGCCCACTGCACTACCCGATACGGCCGCGACGGCGATCTCCGTTCCATGAACGGAGTGTATTCCAACTTCTCCTACAAGGAGAACGGTATTCTCACCTTTTCGCGAAGCCGTGCGCGCAGAAGTTCCAGACCTCGGTGGCGGTCAGCGGATGCTGGGTCTGTTCATCGGAGCCGCCGGAGGATTGGGCGGTGAACATCACCGTCTGCATCACCATGGCGGCCGTCCGGTGCGGATCGAGTCCGGTGCGCACCTCACCGGCCTGCGCGGCCTGTTCCATCAGCTCGGTGAACAGCGCCAGCAGCGGCGCGTGCGCGACCTTGACCTGCGCCGGATGCGAAACCAGCAGCTGCGGGGCGAAATCGGTGAACAGCGGGCGCTGCGCGGAGGGGTCGGGCCGGCACAGCTCGAACAGCAGCTCGACGGTCACCTGCAGCTTGTCGAGGGGCTTCTTCTTGCCCTCGGCCGCGGCGCGCAACTGGTCGGCGGTGCGGCTCAGGGCATCCTCGAACAGCGCCAGCAGCAGCTCGTGCTTACCGTCGAACTGCAGGTAGAAGCTGCGCAGCGACTGCCGCGAGCGGTCCACGACCTCCTGCACGGTGAAGTCGGTCGTGCCCTTCTCGGTGATGATGGCCTGGGCGGCGTCGAGGAATTTCTGCACGCGTTGCTCGGCGCGCCGCTTCGCGGTCCGCAGCGAGCGCTCGACGGCGCGCTGCTTCCAGGCGGGTTCTTCGCTCGGCAGGGTCACGGTCGCCTCGGTTCCCGGTCCAGTGAAGAGAACATGAATGCACTGTACCGGAGAATGGCATAGCAATTCGCCTCTGGGTCGCGTGTCCACCACATTGTGTGGGATAGCACTGCGAACTGGAGAGAATCTAATTCTACGCCGCGGGGATCAGAGGCTGAGCACGGAGGCCGCCGCGGTCCCCGGCGCGCCATATACCTGGGCATAGCCCACCCGGGGTGCGCCGGGGACCTGCCGCTCGCCCGCGAGCCCGCGCAGCTGCAGCACGAGCTCGTACACCTGCCGGATGCCGGAGGCGCCGATCGGTTCGCCGTTGGCGATCAGGCCGCCGTCGGTGTTCACCGGAATCCGGCCACCGATCTCGGTGGCTCCCTCGGCGAGCAGCTTCTCCTGGTCGCCGTCGGCGCAGAAGCCGTTCTCGGCCATGTGGATCACCTCCGAGCCCGCATCGGTGTCCTGCAGCTGGGCCACGTCCACGTCCTCGGGCCCGATCCCGGCGGCCTCGTACGCGGCGCGGGAGGCGTACACCGTGGGCGAGTGGTCCTCGTCGATCGCCGCCCACGTGCTGTGCACCTCGTAGGCGCCGTAGCGGCGCGTGCGAATCGCGGTGGCGCGCAGGTACACCGGCGTGCTGGTGTAGCGGGCGGCGAGATCGCCGCGGCACATGATCACGGCGGCGGCGCCCTCGTCGGGCGCGCAGAACATGTACTGGGTCAGCGGGTAGTTCAGCACCGCCGAGGCGAGGATCTCGTCCTCGGGAATCGGCTTGCGCCGGAAGGCGTTCGGGTTGAGCGCGCCGTTGCGGAAGTTCTTGGCGGCCACCTTGGCGAGCGTGCGCTGGGAGATGCCGTGCCGCTGGATATAGCGATTCGCCTTGATCCCGAAGAACTTCGTGGTCACGAACTGCCCGTTCTCCGCGTACCAGGCGGGCAGGCCGAGCTTGGCCGGATCGTCGGTGAACGCGCCCCGGGGATGTTTGTCCATGCCGACGGCGATGCCCATGTCGTAGCGGCCCGACCGGATGGCCTCCGCGGTCTGTTCGATCGAGCTGGCCGCCGTCGCACAGGCGTTGAACACGTTGGTGAACGGGATCCCGGTCAGCCCCACCAGCCGGGTGACGGCGTCGGGATTGCTCACCTCGTAGCTGCCGCCGAATCCGAACTGGATGTCCTGCCACCGCACTCCGGCATCGGCGAGCGCGAGTTGTATTGCCTCGGCGCCCATTTCGATGGCCGTCTTGGGAAACCGGCCGAACGGGTGCAGGCCCACGCCGATGATGGCAACGTCGTTCATCTGAAATCTCCTTCGTCCCGCAGCGCCGGTCTCATACCGGCGTGAAGGCGCATGTCAGGACCTCGTCCCCGGATTCGTCGACGTAGAGCGGGACGAAGGTGAGCTCGACCTCCATGCCGGTGCGCAGCGCCGCCGGGTCCGACTCGGTCAGCCGGGTTTCCACGCGCACGTCGTCGCCGAGTTGCACGAGGCCGATGCCGAAGGGCCGGAAGTCCTCGGCGGTCTCCTTCCCCGCGTAGGGCAGCTTCGGGACGAAACCCTGTGTGGTCCAGGCGATCAGCGTGCCGCGCCGGGGTAGCAGCAGCTCGGACATATCCGGACCGCTGCACCGCGGACAGCGCGGCTGCCGCGGCCAGGTGGTCGCGCCGCAGGCGGCGCATCGGCTGCCGATCAGCTGCGGGTCCTCCGCGGGCCAGGTCGAGACGTCAGCCGCGAGTACCTTCGTCATCGGCGTCCTCCGTTGTCGTGCGAACAGAACTGTGCGTGCATCGGTCAGCCCCGGGTCCGCTCGAAGGCGTGGGGAATGCCCGAATCGTGGTCGCCGTTGCGGCGGATGAAGGTCATGCGCCGGGTCCGGATGCGCCAGCCGTCCGCCGTGCGGGTGTAGGTGTCGGTGTAGTAGCCGATCCGCATGTCGTGGGTGCTGTGGTCGATGAAGCACAGCGGCTGGGTGCCGGTGGCGCTGTCGCCGTCGAGGTCGAGAACCGGTGTGCCGGTGAGGAACAGGCCCTTCGGCGCGGCCGCGACCAGGTCCGGGAACAGGTCCAGGGTGTAGGTGTCGCCGAAGGCGCTGTAGGTGCCGTCGGGGGTGAACACCGCGAGCAGGCCGTCGATATCGCCCTTGGTGATGGTCACCGCGTAGCGGGCGAGCAGCTGCTGCAGCTCGAGCAGGTCATCGCTGGTCGACATGGACCGGTCCGCCTTTCACGCTGTTTCGTTCTTCACGATGCGGCCGCCTTTCATCACGAATCGCACGTCCTGGGTGACGGCGATGTCCCGCAGGGGATCTCCGGGCACCGCGATCACGTCGGCGAGCAGTCCCTCCGCCAGGCGGCCGCGGTCGGACGCGTCGATCAGCTCGGCCGCGCGCACCGTCGCCGCCCGCAGCACATCCGCCGGTTCGAGCCCGCGTTCGACGAGCGCCACCAGCTCATCGGCGTTGCGGCCGTGGGGAATTGCCGGGGCATCGGTGCCGACCGCGATGCGCACGCCCGCCTCGTAGGCCGCGCGCACCGAGGCGCGTGCCTTCGGGAACATCTCCGCCGCCTTGGCCTGCAGGGCGGGGTCGGCCTTGGACATATCCATGGCGTCGGCCAGCCGGGTGGTCGGCACCAGCCAGGTATTCGCCTCGACCATCAGTTTTATCGTCTCGTCGTCGATCAGGAAGCCGTGTTCGATGCAGTCGATGCCCGCCGCGACGGCATGCTTCACCGCGTCCGCACCGTGCGTGTGCGCGGCGACCTTCAGCCCGCGCCGATGCGCCTCGTCGACGATGGCGCGCAGCTCCTCGTCCGAATAGTGTTGCGCCCCAGGCGCTCCGGTCAGCGACATGACGCCGCCGGAGACGCAGATCTTGATCAGCTGGGCGCCGTGCTTGATCTGGTAGCGCACCGCCTTGCGCACCTCGTCGACGCCGTTGGCGATGCCCTCCTCGAGGGTCAGCTTCAGCACGTCGGGGGCGAAGGCCGAGAACATCGTGGGGTCCAGATGACCGCCGGTGGGGGTGATGGCATGACCCGCCGGGACGATGCGCGGGCCCTCGATCCAGCCCGCGTCGATCGCCTTGCCCAGCGCCACGTCCAGCAGATAACCGCCGGTCTTGACGAACAGGCCCAGGTTGCGGACGGTGGTGAAGCCGGCGCGCACCGTCCGGCGGGCATTGCCGACCGCGCGCATCATGCGCAGCGCGGGGTCGTCGGTCACGCTGGAGGACAGGCCCGTTTCGCCCCGGCCGCCCATGAGGAGGTTCACCTCCATATCCATCAGGCCGGGCAGCAGGACCGTGTCACCGAGATCGATGGTCTCGTCGCTGACGGCGCGCGCCGCGCCGCCGACTCCGGCGATCCGTTCCCCGTCGATGCGCAGGATGCCGGGTCGCACGATCTCACCGGCGTCTACGTCCAGCAGCCCCGCCGCCCTGAGGGTCAGCATGGTTCACATCCGTTGTGCCAGTGCATGGTTGCCCGCGTCAGCCCAGGCCGGAGATGATCGCGACATTCGTGTCGGCGGCCGCCTGCCGCAGCGGTGCGGCCTTCTGGTACTCCGGCGAGTGGTACCAGGCGCGGGCGGCCTCGACCGACTCGAATTCGAGGATCACGGTCTGGTCGCCGTGCCAGCCGCCCTCCAGGACCTCCGGTTGCGAGTCCACCGCGACCACCCGCACGCCGCGGGTCGCGGGCCCGGCGGCCGCGGCATAGGCCTTCATGCCCTCGGGGTCCTTGATGGCTTCGGTGAAGATGATGTAGCCCTTGGGCATTCAGACCACCTGCTCTCGGTCGGTGCGCCGGTCGGTCGGCGCGGGGTCGTGGCCACCGTCGTTCGGCCCGACGCCGAAGGTGTTGAAGGCCATGGCCATCAGGCCGTAGCCGCCGACGGTGAAGATCAGATCCATGCGCTGGTGCTCGTCGAGCCGCTCGCCGAGCGCGGCCCACGTGGGGTCGGACAGTTCGGAGTGCTCGCGCAGTTCGTGTACGGCGTCGAGCACCGTCTGCTCGAAGGCGTCGGGGAGACTGCCGCGCCGCACACCGGCGATGTCGTCGTCTGTCACCCCGACCCGGGGCGCGATGGCGAGGTGGCTCGCCCACTCGTAGGCGCAGCCGCTGAGGTGTGCCACCCGCAGGATCACCAGCTCCCGCAGCCGCGGCGGCAGGCTGTTCCGGAACAGCAGATGGACACCGAAATTCAGGAAGGCCTCGGCCAGGTCCGGATGCCGCACGAGCGCCGACATCGCCGGTCCGGCGCCCTCCGGATTCCGGCGCTCGCGGGGGAGCAGGGACCGCAGCGCCGCACGGGTCCGGTCGTCCCACTGGTCGGCCGGAAGCGGGGGTACGCGCATCCGCCCTCCTTCCAAGGAGAATCAAATTCTCAATTCTGATCATAAGATTTTCACACACGGTGATCGTAGTCAATCGGCGATCGACGTTTCGAGTGCTGTCCGGTGGTCAACCGACCATCTCGGCCGTCGTGTGCCGAGGGTGTTGCCGTGGTCGGAATGTTGCTACAGTCCCCGTGTGACGAATGTATCATTCTCCCGGAATGAGAATGAAACTTTCCAAAGCTAAGAGGAGGCGGGATGTCGGCGCCGTTGATGCCGGGGCAGGCGGGTCCGTGATGGCCGCGCCGTCGGTCGCCCCGGAACCGATCGCCGAGCGGTCCGCGGTCCGCGAGGTCAAGCAGTGGGCGGGCGGGTACCTGCGCCGCCACCCGGGTGCGTCCCTGGAAACCGTGGGGGGACAGTTCGTGCTGGGTGTCCGGGCCATCCAGTACCTGTTCGCCGACATCGCCCGGGGGCGGTTCCCGTTCCGCGAGTTCGTGCAGCAGGCCGTGTTCATGGCCAAGACCGCGTACCTGCCGACCATCGCCGTGGCGCTGCCGATCAGCGCCACGATGTCGATTCAGTTCGGGTTGCTCGCCGGGCAGGTGGGGGCGACGTCGCTGGCGGGTGCCGCGGGCGGCCTGGCCGTGATCCGGCAGGCCGCGCCGCTGGTCACGGCCATTCTGCTGGCGGCCGCGGTGGGGTCGGCCATCTGCTCGGACCTCGGCGCGCGCAAGATCCGGGAGGAGATCGACGCGCTGGAGGTCATGGGCGTCTCGGCGCTGCGCGCGCTGGTGGTGCCGCGGCTGGCGGCCGGTGTGGTCGTCGCCCTCGGACTGACCGGGCTGAGCGCCTTCGTCGGATTCCTGGCCGGATATCTCTACAACGTCTACATCCAGGACGGCACACCCGGCAGCTACCTGGCCACGTTCTCGTCGTTCGCCCGGGTCGGCGACCTGTATCTGGCGATGGTGAAGGCCGTGGTGTTCGGCGTCATCGTCACCGTCGTCTCCTGTCAGAAGGGGTTGAGCACCAAGGGCGGGCCGGGCGGCGTCGCCAATTCGGTCAATGCCGCGGTCGTCGCCTCCATCATTCTGCTGATGCTGGTGAACGCGGGCTTCACCGAGCTCTACACGATCCTGTTTCCGAGGACGACGCTCTGATGGCCTCGCGGTACTACCCGCCCGGGGTCCGGCCCGCGCTCGCGGCCGGGCGGAACGTCGCCGTTCCGATCATGCGGCTCGGGTACATGGCGACGTTCTTCCTCCGGGTGCTGGGCGGAATTCCGGTGGTGCTGCGGCACTATCGCGCCGAGTTCCTGAAGATGCTGTCGAATGTGACCTGGGGCAACGGCTCGGTGGTCGTCGGCGGCGGCACCGGTCAGGTCATTCTGGTGCTCGGCGCCGCGGCCGGGGCGATCGTCGGGATCGAGGGCTTCAACGCCCTGAAGCTGCTGGGCATGGCACCGGCGACCGGCATGATCGCCTCGACCGCCGCCACCCGCGAACTGGCGCCGATCATGGCCTCGATCGCCTTCGCGGCGCAGGCGGGTTGCCGGTTCACCGCGCAGCTGGGGTCCATGCGCATCGCCGAGGAGATCGACGCGCTCGACGCGATCGCTATCCGCCCGATCCCGTACCTGGTGACCACGCGGATGCTGGCCTCGATCGTGGCGATGATTCCGCTGTACCTGGCCTGCCTGGCGGTCAGCTATCTGGCCGTGGAAATCGTCGTCGGGCTTTCGGGCGGGCAGTCCCCGGGCACCTACGAGCACTACTTCCGGCTGGTGCTCAGTGGCACCGACATCATCTATTCCCTGTCGAAGGCAATCGTTTTCGTCATCCTCACCACGACGATCCAGTGCTACTTCGGTTTCTACGCCGCGGGCGGCCCGCAGGGCGTCGGAGTGGCGGCCGGGCGCGCGATGCGCGCGGCCATCACCGTGATGATCTTCGTGAACCTCCTGATGACGATGACGCTGTGGGGCTTCGACGCCGGCGCGAGAATCAGCGGGTAGCACATGTCGATAGCGTTCGAATCAGACGGCAAGGTCCTGACCGATCGGAATCTGCTGCTGCGCGGCCTGGCCTGCCTGCTGGCCATCGCGGCCGTGGGCGGCGTGATGCTGGCCCGATCCCAGGGCGCGTTCCGGGAGACCGTGCGGATCACGGCCGAACTGGTCAACGTGGGCGACGGGCTGCCCGCCAAATCGGATGTGAAGTACCAGGGCGTGCTGGTCGGTCAGGTCGACAGCGTCACCCCGTCCATCGCCGGTGGCCCCAATCAGGTGCACATCGACCTGAAACCCGCTTACGTGCACGGTATTCCGGCCACGGTCACCGCCCGCGTCGTCCCGAGCAACGTCTTCGCGGTGCCGTCGATCCAGCTGGTCTACAACGGCCGGGGCGCACCGCTCGCCGCGGGTGCGCGCATCCCGGAGGACCGCAGCCAGGAGACCGTCCGGCTGCAGACCTCGCTGACCGCGCTGAGCCGAATCGCCGCCGCCGCAGGGCGTTCCGGCTCGGACCCCGCGCTCGGCATCCTGGCGGTGGTCGAGCGCGCGACGGCCGGGCACGGCGCGGAGGCGGTCCGGGCGGGCGACGACCTGACGCGGATCTCCCAGGCGCTCAACGCGGCGATGGCGCCGGACGGGACGGCGTCGACGCTCGACGCGCTCACGCGGGCACTGGACGGTTTGCGGTCGTCGGCGCCCGACCTGCTTGCCGCGGTGCATGATTCGGTGACTCCGATGCGAGCGGTGGCCGAGCGCCGGGAGCAGTTGACGGCCCTGCTGACCGGTGGCCTGAGTACCTCCGACACCGTCGCGGGCGCGCTGGAGCGCAGGACGGGCGCCATTACCGAGGTCACCGGCAAGATGGGCCCGGTCCTCGGCGTGATCGCCGACGGCAGCCCCAACTTCGCGCAGATGGCCACCTCGCAGAGCCAGATGTCCTACGACTTCATCAAGATCTGGGACGAGCGGGATCAGAACATCAACGCCAAGATCATCCTGGAGCTGTCGCCGCACCGGCAGTACACGCGAGCCGACTGCCCACGGTACGGCGACCTGGAGGGGCCCAGCTGCCGGACGGGACCGCCCGGCACCTCCACCATCATCGGCCCCAACGCGACACCGGTCAGCAGTCCGACTCTGATCGGCGGGAACGTCGGCGCGGTCGGCAGCCGCCAGGAGCAGGAGCAGATCGCCGCGATCCTCGGCGGTGCGCCCAATCCCGCCGCCGACATCCTGTTCGGCCCGCTGCTGCGGGGGAACGACGCGACGCTGACCCCGGCGCCGGAGGGAGGTCCGCGATGAGCTACCGCAAGCCGCTGATCGGCCTGATCGTCTTCCTGGTGGTGTCGATCGGGCTGACGTGGACGATGTATGTCACGCTGTCGCGCAGCGTGAGTGGGACGACCGACTCGTACTCCGCGATATTCACCGACGTGTCCGGATTGCACCCCGGCGACGACGTGCGCATGGCCGGGGTGCGGGTGGGCCGGGTGCAGGCCGTCGACCTCGACGGGATCCGCGCGAAGGTGACCTTCGAGGTGCAGCGGGACCAGAAGCTGTACGGCAACACCGTGGCATCGGTGACCTACCAGAACCTGATCGGGCAGCGTTACCTCGGATTGTCGCTGCGGGACCTGGGCGATTCGAAGACACTGGCGCCGGGCGGGCAGATCCCGCTCGAGCACACCGAGCCGTCGTTCGATATCTCCAAGCTGCTCAACGGATTCGAGCCGCTGTTCAGCGTGCTCGATCCGCAGCAGGTCGACAACATCAGTGCCGCGGTGGTGCGGGCGCTGCAGGGCGACGACGGCGCGATCACCACCCTGATCGCCGAAACCGCCACGCTCGCACAGGCTTTCGCCGGGCCGGACCAGATCCTGGGCCAGGTCATCGACAATCTCAGCGCGGTGGTCGGGGATCTGTCCCAGCAGAGCGGCAACCTGCGGACGGTCACGCAGCAGACCCGCAGGATCTTCGACGGCCTCGCCCAGCAGCGCGACCAGCTGTTCGGCCAGATCGACGCGATCTCCGGCACGCTGGGCCGGGCCGCGGAGGTGGTGCGTGGCGCGAGCCCGGCGCTGAACCAGTTCGTCGATCGCGAACCGGGATTCGCCCAGCACTTCCTCGACAACAAGGACAAGTTCGGCATCGTGGGCTTCAATCTGCCGTTCCTGCTGAAGGGATTGGCCCGCATCACGGGCAACGGTGCCTACCTCGACGCGTACATCTGCGACGTGAAGGTGAGCATGATCCCCGGCATCGACCCGCTGATGGCGGCGATCCTCGGCATGACCACCCCCAGCGGACGCGCGGAGAACTCCGGGATCTGCCGGTGAGGAGGCCAGAATGAGACGACTGCTCCGGATGCGGCCGCGCGGGCGGGGACGTCCGCTGGAGGACTACGGCAAGCTGCGGATCGGTCTGGTCGCGGTGACCGTGCTCGCGGTGGTCGTCGCGGTGACCGTGTTCGTCAACTCGCTGCATCTCGGCGAGGAGACCTATCGGGCGGAGTTCGCGCAGGCGGCGGGCATCGGTGCCGGAGACGGGGTCACCCTGGCCGGAATCCAGGTCGGCACCGTCACCGGGACGCGGCTGGCCGGAGATCGCGTCGTGGTGACCATGAAGCTGCGGCGCGGGCTGCCGCTCGGCGCCGACACCGGGGCGGCCATCAAATTGACGACGCTGCTGGGTTCGCGCTACGTCGAGCTGCGGCCCGCGGGGTCGGGTCACCTGCGGGACAACGCGATCGCGCTCACGCGCACGGAGGTGCCCTACGACCTGCAGACCGCGCTGCAGAACGCGACGACGACCTTCTCGAGCATCGACGCCGACCGGATCGCGCAGACGATGAGCACCCTGACCGACCAGCTGCGCGGTGTCCCGGCGCTGGTGCCCGACACGCTGCGGAACATGAAGACCCTCGCCGCCGTGATCGGCGACCGGCGCGCGCAGCTGGGGCAGCTGCTGACCAGTACCGAGCAGGTGACCACGCTGCTGCGCGAACAGCAGGCCGAGCTGGCGGGCCTGATCACAGGGGGCCGGAATGTGTTGCAGGAGCTGATCTCCCGGCAGCAGGCCGTGATCGGGCTGCTGAACGCCGCGACCACCCTCGTGCAGCAGCTGAAGCCGATCGCGGTGGACGATCAGCCCGAGATCCAGCAGCTGCTCGACAACCTGTCGCAGATGACCGGGATGATCGCCGGGCACGACGATCTGCTGCGCAACATCCTGCAGATCCTGCCGGTGCCGTGGCGGCTGTTCGCGAATGCCACCGGAACCGGCCAGGAACTGGTGGGCAACGGCCCCGACGGCGCCTTCATCGACTCGTTCATGTGCGCGCTCAGCGGCTACGCGCAAAAGGTCAACCGGCCCATGTACCTGCAGGACTGTCAATGAGTAGCGTGATCCGGGGAATGAAGCTGGCGGCCGTCGCGCTGCTGGGCGCCGTGGTGGCCGGGTGCGGGGGGCCGCTCGGCGGGGTGACCGACACCTCGAACACGATCACCGCGCGGTTCGCCAATGCCAACGGCCTGTACGTCGGCAATCCCGTGTCGGTGCTGGGCATGCGGATCGGGAAGGTCACCGATATCCAGCCGCGCGGGCGGCACGTGGAGGTGACCATGGATGTCGACAAGGGCGTCCCGATCCCGGCCGACGCGCAGGCGGTCACCGTGTCGGATTCGGTGCTGACCGATCGGCACATCGAGTTCACGCCGGTCTACCGCGGCGGCCCGGCCCTGGCCGATCACGCCGTCCTCGGCCTCGACCGCACCCGGACACCGGTCGAATTCGACAGCCTGCTGGCCATGGCCGACAAGCTTTCGAATGCGCTGGGCACCAACGACAACGGGCAGGGCCCGGTCGCCGGGCTGCTCGACGTGGGATCGCAGATCGCGACCGGCAACGGCAACGAACTGCGCGAGGCGATGACGGAGTTGTCGCGGGCGCTGCAACTCGGCCCGGACAACGGCGAGGCGACCCGCGCCGCGGTGACGAAGACCGTCCAGAATCTGGACGCCCTCACCGCGGCCGCATCCCGCAACGACCAGGTGCTGCGCGAATTCGGTTCCGGCATACACACACTCAGCGACATCCTGGCCGAGCAGAATCTGGGATCCGGCGACACCGGAGCCAAGCTCAACCAGATCGTCACGCACATGGCCGATCTGCTCGAGCGCAACCGGGACAATCTGCGCAACATCACGGCGAATTCGACGACGATGACGACGTCGATGGCCGACTACAACGACAACCTCGCCGAATTCCTCGACGTCTTCCCGCTGGTGGCCGACAACGCCTACAACGCCATCGATCCGAATATCCGCGCGCTGCGCGGCACCGTCGGTCTGGACAAGTTCTTCCTGGACGGGCAGATGCTGAAGTCGGTGTGCAATCTGCTCGGCCTGACCGAACTCGGCTGCGCGACCGGCACCGCGCGCGATATGGGCCCGGATTTCGGCATCGGCCAGATGCTGTCCGTGATCGCGGGAGCACCGCCGAAATAGCAGGGATGATCAAGGATGAGAACGAAATTCCGCTCGGCACAACGGCGTTCGCTGCTCGGCCTCGTCGCCGTGGTGTGCTGCTCGGTCAGCGGCTGTTCGGTGAGCCTGGACAAGCTGCCGCTGCCCGCGCCCGGTGTCGAGGGCTACGCCCTGACGGCCACCTTCGCCAACGCGCTCAATCTGCCGACCAAGGCGAAGGTCCGGCTCAACGGCGCCGACGTCGGCCAGGTCGAGTCGATGCGGGCGGACAACTACACGGCCGTGGTCTCGATGCGGATCCGATCCGGTGTGCTGCTGCCCGCGGGCACCAGCGCCGAACTGCGCTCGGCGACGCCGATGGGCGATGTCTTCGTCGCGCTGACGCCGCCGGAACGGCCGGAGCCCGGCGCCCCGAATCTCGGTGACGGCGCGAGCATTCCGCTGCGGTCGACCTCGGCGGCGGCGACCATCGAGGAGGTGCTCACCCGGGCCGCCCTGCTCGTCAACGGCGGCGCCATCGCGAATATGACCAGCCTGGCGAACAGCCTCGGCGAGGCCGTCGGCGGCCGCGGCGATCGGCTGGCGACCATGATCCTCGAGACGCGGGATCTGGTGAACAATCTCGCCGCGCGGTCCGATCGGATCCGCGAAGTCGTCGCGCGCACGGGCGATGTGAGCGCGATGGTGGCGGGGCAGCGGCCGGATGTCACCGAGGCGCTGGCCGCCGCCGGACCGGCGCTGCAGGTCATCGGCGACAACACCCAGAACATCGTGGATCTCGTCGGCCAGGTGAATCGGATCTCCGATCTGCTCGCGACGTTCCCGTCGATCCAGGGCACCAACGATCGCAGCCTGATCGAATCGGTGAACAAGCTGGCCGACGGCCTGAACGTGGCGGCGAACGCCCCGGGCGCGAATCTCGACGCCCTGATCTCGAATATCCCGCTGATCATGAAGGTGACGAACGCGTCGTCCGCGCATGTGAACGTCGAGATCGTCAAGCTCGCGATCGGCGCGGTGCCGGATCCGAACACCCCCGCCGATTCCGGGGGCCGGGTGCCCGATGCCACCGACTGGGTGAATTTCGTCGGGTCGCTGTCATACACCCTCAACCGTCTGAAGGACAGAGTCGAGCCGGGCCGATGAAGACAATCGCGGTAATTCTGGAGCCGCCCGCGCGGGCGGTGGTGTACTCGGCGCGGCTGGTCGCGCGCCACCGGCTGCTGACGTCCTGCCTGGGTCTGCTGCTCGTGCTGGTCCTCGGCATCGCGTATCTGCTGCTGGGTTCGTTGCAGACCAACCCTTTCCGGTCGCAGTATCAGGTGCGTATCGAACTGGCGCAGTCCGGCGGGCTGCTGCCCGATCAGGACGTGACGCTGCGCGGCGTGCGGGTGGGCCGCGTGCGATCGGTCGAGGTGAACGGCGACAAGGTGGTCGCGGTCGCGGCCATCGACTCCCGCGTGCGCATTCCGGCGGGCGGCGAGGTGCGGGTCTCGTCGCTGTCGGCGGCGGGGGAGCAGTTCCTGGACTTCCTGCCCGGGACCGATGCCGGGCCCTACCTGTCCGACGGTGCCGTCGTCGCGCCCGAACGCACCGAGACGCCGGTCACCATGGCGCAGGTGCTCGGCAGTCTGAGCGGCACCCTGACACAGGTCGATCCGGCCGAGATCGAGGCCATCGTCCGCGAGATCGGCGCGGGCTCGGACGGCCCGCAGAAGCTGGAGGCCATCGTCGAGGGCGGCATGTTCCTGCTCTCGACGCTGGATTCGGTGCTGCCGCAGACTGTTTCGCTGCTGCACAACAGCAAGGCGGTGCTCACCACCCTCGGTGACGTGGCGCCGGGACTGCGGCAGACCGCCGGGAATATGGCGCAGACGATGGCGGGTGTCGGATCCATGGCGGGTGGCTACGGGACGCTGGTCGACACCGCTCCGCGCGCGCTGGCCGCGGCGGATACGCTCATCGCCGACAACTCGCCGACCATGGTGCAGTTGCTGGGCAATCTGACCACCACGGCACAGATGGCCTACGTGCACATTCCGGCGCTGAACGAATTCTTCTGGCCGCAGCAGCGCACCGGCTCGACGCTCGAGGCCATCCACTCCGCCATCCGCGACGGTGCGGTGTGGGCCATCGTGAGTCCCTACCCGAAGTACTCGTGCGACTACGACCTGCCCCGCGATCCGGGGTCGATTCCGGACTACCCCGAGCCGTTCCTGCACGCGCGGTGCACCAATCCGGATCCGTCGATCCTGCCGCGCGGCGCGGCCAACGCACCGCGCCCACCGGGGGACAACACGGCCGCGATGCCGCCGGGCGCGGACCCGCTGCAGCGCGCGGATCCGACACCGACCGGGCGATACAGCGTCCCGAGCACCTACGGCGGTCCGTTCGTGCCCGGGGGATGACACCAGGTCGCGCAGCCCGCGACCAGTGACGATGGGAGACAGCTATGGACAGGACTTCGGTGGTGGCACCGGAAAACGATTCCACCGCAACCTCATCCGGTGAGGAGAACGACGAGGCGGTGGCCGCCGGGAAGCCGGTGCGCACGTGGCGTCGATGGCTGCCGCGCCCGGTGACCGCGGTGCTGGGCGTGCTCGTGGTGGTGGCTGTGGTGGTCGCGGTCGTTCTCGGCTGGAAGCTCGAGAACCGTAATGAGCGCAACGATGCCGGTCAGGCCGCGCTGGCCGCCGCGCAGAACTATGCCGTCGCGCTGACCAGCATCGACTCCTCGCGGCTCGATCCGGATATCACGACCGTCCTGGACGGTGCCACCGGTGAGTTCAAGGATATGTACAGCAAATCCGCCGATCAGCTGAAACCGATGCTGCTGCAGGCGAAGTCGGTCAGCAAGGGGCGCGTCGTCGCCGCCAGCGTGCAGTCCGCCTCGGCGGACCGGGCGGTGGTCATGCTCTTCGTCGACGCCGAGATCACGAACGTGACCAACCCACAACCCCGCATCGACCGCAATCGCATTCTGATGACCATGGACAGGGTCGGCGACCGCTGGCTGGCGAGCAAGGTGGAGCTGCCCTAGCCCGCCAGATAGATGGCCAGGACGGCGATCCACAGGACGGCCAGCCAGGCGTCGGTGGCGATCGCCAGCGCTCGCGGGGCGGTGCGGACCTCCATGAAGTGGCGGATTATCAAGCGGCACTTGAGGTATCCGAGTGCGATGACGGCGGCGGTGATGGGGATGCTGGCTACGGTGCCGTCGCCGGAATGGCCGGGGCCGAGCCACCAGCTGCCGATCGTGATGGCGCACAGGATTATCCAGACGGCGGTCACCGGTCACCTCATCACGTAGAACAGGGCGAATATGACGATCCAGAGCAGGTCGACCATGTGCCAGAAGATGGCTGCGGATTCGATGACGACCATGCGGCGGCGGTGCGGCGCGCGCCATTCGCGAACGACGATTCCCATGATCGCCAGCCCGAGTGCGACGTGCAGCAGGTGCACGCCGGTGAGGACGTAGTAGAAACTGAAGAACAGATCGGAGTTCGTGTTGCCACCGGCGATACCGTCCGCCCATTCGTAGGTCTTGATCAGGACGAAGACCGCCCCGCAGGCACCGGCGGCACAGGTGAGGCGGATCGTGCGCGGGTGGTCACCGGCGCGCGCGGCGGCGACGCTACGGGCTATCAGCCACGAACTCGTCAGCAGCACAACGGTATTCACGACACCGGCATTCAGGTGCAGGTGCTGCTGCGACCGCAGGAACGCCTCCGGTGTCATGGCGCGGTAGATCATGAAGATGACGAAGTAGCCGCCGAAGATGATCAGGTCACCGAACACCATCACCCACATGTGGCCGTCGGCGGGAACGCGGCGCGCGGCCACCGACGGTTCGGAATTCGTCATGGATCCTCCGAAGTCAGTCCGGCGGTGGGGAATCGGCCGGTTCGAGTGCGGTGGCGATGCGCAGCAGCACGAGGAGGCTGCCCAGCCACACGCCGAAGACGATCACCGCCAGCCAGAAGGCGATCGACCCGTTCCACGCGAAGGGCCCCGCCGTCGAGACGAACATCTGAGTGGCGATCACCTCGGTGACGATCTGCCAGATGTTCACGTAGGCGAACCATTTGGGGAAGATGCGGTTCCTGTCGTAGAGGATGGCCACCGCGAGCGCGAAGTAGGCCGCGCTGAAGCAGCCCAGCGATCCGTTGTAGGACAGCATGCCCAGGTCGTAGAGCAGACCCAGGACGTGCGGATCGCGGTCGGCGCGGAAGGTGGCGGTCAGGAAGCACGCCGCGACCAGCAGGCAGCCCGGCAGGGCACCGACCGACATCGCCGCGATGTACGCGTAGGCCAGGACGGATCCGCACGACATGCGCTTCATGTGGTAGCCGACGATGCCGTTGGTCACCGCGGCGCCGCCGACGATCAGCAGCAGCACGCAGAACCCGATCCGGATGGTGACGGCGTGATCGTGGAAGAAGTCGGCTATCCGAACGGCGCCGACGTCCGGGCGCGGGGGCGGCGTCACCCGGGCCAGCACACAGAAGACCACACCGAACGCGGCATAGAACGCGGGAAAGATCCAATAGATCAGCCAGACGTCCCGCTTCCCGGACGGCCCGGTCGTCGATTCCCGGCCGGAGCCGATGGAGGTCAGGGTGCTCACCGCCCCACTCCCTCCGCGACGGCCTGGCGACGCAGCGCCGTGCGCAGGACGAAGAACATGACGACGAGGAACAGCCCGAAGGCGATGGTGCGCAACCAGAACGACAGTGCGCCGTCCCAGGCCAGCGGGCCGGTCCGGAATACCGCCGCGCCCGCGGCGGGCACCATCGCCAGCGCGGTCGCCAGTGAATAGTGCCCGACCCAGCGCGGGAAGACCGGCGCCGATCCCTTGCGAGCAGAGCCCGTGTCGAAGTAGATCGCCAGCGCCAGCAGGAGATTCTGGACGACGACCATGCCGACCGGGGCGACGAAAACGATCCAGGCCAGGTCGTTGAGCACCATGACCAGCTCCGGATCGCGATCGGGCCGGAACGCCGCCACCAGGAAGAAGATGTCCGACAGCGCGAAGATCGTCGCTCCGCTGGCCGCGGCCGTCAGATAGCAGTAGGCGAAGACATGGCTCTGGGCCGCCATGCGCTTCATCTGCACGACGATCACCATGAAGAACGGCACCAGCATGATTCCGCACAGGTTGTAGGTGACCATGCTGAACCGGATCCACGCGGTGTTGTCCCGGTAGAAGGCCGCGACCTGGTCGGCCGTCAGCTGCGGTGAGAGCGGCGGCCGGAATCCCGGGAAGGTCACGAACGCGATCAGCAGGATCACCGCGACCACCGGCGCCGACCACAGGCACACCAGCTGGGTCCGGATATTCGCCGTCTCCGGCAGTTGTTCGGCCTCGGCGAGGATCCGCATCACCGTTCTCCCTCCGGCGTGAACACATTCATGGGCCCGAAATCCCCTGACCCGTCAGCGATCCCGCGCGAGCGGCGCGCTGACCGCCGGGGTGGCCACCCCGACCTCCAGCCGGGCGCGATCTTGATAGAAGGCGATGTGGCCGCGCAGCAGCGCCACCTCGGTGTAGGGCTCGTCGTATTCCCAGGCGATCGGCTCGGGCTCGTCGTGCGTGCGCCAGTAGCGTGCCGCGCCCTTGAACGGGCAACGCGTGCTGCGTGCGTCGGGGACGAGCAGATCGAATCGCACATCGGATCCGGGGAGATAGAACACGATTCCGTGGTCCTGCTCGGCCACGAGCAGACCCGCGGTCGTCTCCGCCAGGACGTGATCGCCGTGCGTGACCCGGATCCGGTTGCGCACGCGATGCACGTCGATCCGATAGTCCGGACGGTCGGAATACCCTGGGGGCGGCACGATCTCGTCTCCTCGGTGTCAGAGCGCGGTGCCGGAGGCGGCGGCACCGGGTGTGCGGAATCCGCGCAGCATCGCGTGCACGGTGTAGGAGGCCGCGAGCCGCCCGTCGCGGGTGTGCACCCGCCCCTCGCTGTGGGCGTGACCGCGGCCCGAATAGATGGCTCGAGTGGTGTAGAGCAGCCAGTCGGTCACGTCGGCATCATCGTGAAAGGTGATGGTGGCCATGGTGATTCCGGTCGAGATCGACCGGTGCGCCATGGCCTCGCCGAATCCGGCGTGTGGGCGCAGCGCGGCGGCGACCGTCCAGTGCGTGGTCGATTGGCACAGCAGTGCGGCATGCAGGTGGTTGTGCTCCGGCGCCTCGCGGAACCGGGTCCAGACGAACAGCTCGGGCGGCCCGGCCCGCTGCGGGTCCGGATCGTAGGCGTCGTCGACCACGCGCATGTCGCGGCCGTCGACCACGGCCCCGGGAATCGCGAGCGGGCGCAGCCGCTCCGGGGGCGTGACCTGCGGCATCGGATCCGCCGCTCGCACCAGATCGGCCGCTCCCGCATCGAGGAGAACAATTCCGGCACAGCATATTTCGCCGTGCTGCCGAATCTGGACCTGCGCCGTGGTGAAGGTGCGCCCGGTCCGCGGTACCTCGACCCGCACCGCCAGCGGCGCCTCGTGCTCCACCACGCGGGAGAAGATCATCGACACCGAGGTCACGCGTTGCTCGGGAACCTCTTTGGCGGCGGCCACCACGGCGGCGCCGAGCAACTGCCCGGCCTCGACCACGTTGCGTTCGGTCGGGCCGTGGGCGGGGGCGAGGTATTCCCCCGCGCCGCGCCGCCGGACATCCATGAGGCGCAGCAGTTCCCGCTGACTCCACGACAGTGCTTCGGTCGCGCGAGTGTCCGGGTGAGTCATTGCGGCCTGCCCCGCCGCCGTCAGCTCGCCCTCGCGGCGTATGCCTCGGCGTACTCCTTACGCGACGTCGTCGAGGTGTCGACATCCTTGGCCTGCTCCCGCAGCGCCCCCACCGTCGCCTGCTCTTTCGGGATGTGCGCGAACGGATCCCAGTCCAGGAAGCGGCAGGCATTCTGCCAGGTGATCTTGTTGATATCGGAGTCGTCGGCCCCGGCGGCCTCGAGTTCCTCGAGCACGAACTCCGGAGCGTTCGGCCAGATCGAGTCGGAGTGCGGGTAGTCGCATTCCCACGCGATGTTCTCGATGCCGATCTCGTGACGCATCTTCAGCGAGGTCTTGTCGGTGACGTAGCAGGAGACCGTGTGCTCGCGGAACACCTCGCTGGGCAGCTTGCCGCCGAAGTCGCGGCGCAGCCACTTCTGGTTGGTGTAGTGCCGATCGGAGCGGTCCAGGAAGAACGGGATCCACCCGACGCCGCCCTCCGAGAACGCGACCTTCAGCTTGGGGTAGGTGCGGAATGCCGGTCCCCACAGCAGATCCTGGGCGGCGATCAGCGAAACACTCGGCGCCAGCACCATCAGATTGTCGATCGGTGCGTTCGGTGCCAGGTTGAGCACCCGGAAGCCCTGGCCGATATGCAGATTCATCACGGTGCCGTGATCGGACAGGGCGTCGAAGACCGGCCCCCAGTACTCCATGTCGTGATAGCTGGGCAGCCCGTCGAGGTGCGGCAGCTCCGGCATCGACACCGAACGGCAGCCCTTCTCGGACACCCGCGCGATCTCGGCGACGGCCAGCTTCGGATCCCACAGCGGCAGGATCGACAGCGGGATGAAGCGGCCCGGATAGGCGCCCGCCCAGTCCTCGATGTGCCAGTCGTTGTAGGCCTGGATCATCGCGACGGTGATCTCGTCCTTGAAGTAGGCCAGGTGCCCGGCGCTGAATCCGGCGAAGGTGGGGAAGCACATCGAGGCCAGGATGCCGTTGGCGTTCATATCGCGGATCCGCTCGTGCACGTCGTAGACGCCGGGCCGCATTTCGGCGTAGCCCGCCGGGTCGTAGCCCCACTCCTCGGGCGGCCAGGACACCACGGCGTTGAGGCCCGTGACGCCGGTCGGGCGGTCGCGGTACACCCACCGGTCGATGCCCTTGTCGTCGACGACGACCTTGGGCGCCAGGTCCGCCCACTTCTTCGGGACGTGGCCGTCGAACATGTGGATCGGCTCGACCACATGGTCGTCGATGCTTACCAGGATCATGTCGTCGATGTTCACGGGACTCCTCGCTGCTCGTGCTGCTACCGGGCGGGTCGGCCCGCCCGCGGTGTGAGATCAGCAATCTCCGATGGCGAGAATAATACTCTCGTCATTGGTCGGACGATACCCTCAACCGGCGTCGCCGGGCGCGGTGTCGGCGAATCCGGACGCCAGCGCGCGCAGCGCGGCGTCGAGATAGGCGGTCAGATCGGCGTCGGCCCGCCGCACCCAGGCGTCGTACGCGGCGCGGCACACCGCGAGGGTGGCGCGGCCGACCGCGAGCGGATACAGCGCGTCCGGCGGGGTGCCGGTGCGCCGGGCGGCGAAGTCGATGATCGCCCGCTCCCAGGCGTCGTAGTGCACCGCGGCGCTGGCGACCAGGGTCGGGACCGTGCTGAGCAGGCGCATGCGCATGCGCAGTTCGGGGATGTCCGTGGCGCGGTAGTCGTTGGCCGCCAGCACGGCTCGGCGGATGGCGGGGAGCAGGCCGAGGTCCGCGGGGGTGTCGTCGAGCAGGGTCCGGATCGCGTCGACCTCGCCGTCGAACCGGTGCCACAGCACCGCCGTCTTCGACTCGAAGTACCGGAAGAAGGTGCGCGCGCTGACCCCGGCGGTGGCGGCGATCTGCTCGACGGTCGTCTCCTCGAACCCCTGCGCGGTGAACAGTTCCAGCGCGATGAGCTCCAGTTCGCGGCGGCTGGTGCCCCGGGGCCGTCCGGCTCTTGTTTCTGACACGAAATGACATTACCTTGTTTGGAGAACAGTATTTCCATTTCGTCACGCGGTGACGGAAGCTCGGCCCTCGGGGAGTTCTCATGATGGACAACGACATCGAGTACGTGGAGGCGCTCGTCGCCGACGAGACGCTGGTGGAAGAGGTGTCGATCGATGGCATGTGCGGTGTCTACTGAGCCGCGGCCGTTCGACCTCGACGGCCGCTGGGCGCTGGCGGAGCAGGTGTCGGTCCGGCCCGAGCGGTTCGGGGCGCTGCTGTACCACTTCGGCACCCGGCGGCTGTCGTTTCTCAAGAGCCGCACGCTGTTTCACGTTGTGACCGGTCTGTCCGCCGCCGGGTCGGCGCGGCAGGCCTGTCTCGCGGCGGGCGTCCCGGAGGCCCAGCTGCCCGCCTACCGGACCGCCCTGGCGGCCCTCGCGGCCTCCGACATGATCCGGGAAGGGGCCCCCTCATGAACGCACCGCTGCCGCTGGTCGAGCAGTTCCACTACGGCCTGGACGCACCGATCTGCCTGACCTGGGAGCTCACCTACGCCTGCAATCTGTCGTGTGTGCACTGCCTGTCCAGTTCCGGGCGGCGCGACCCGCGGGAACTGACGACCGACGAATGCACCGGCCTGATCGACGAGTTCGAGCGGATGCAGGTCTTCTACGTCAATATCGGCGGCGGCGAGCCGACCGTGCGCCCGGACTTCTGGGATCTGGTCGACTACGCCACCGGCCATCACGTCGGAGTCAAGTTCTCCACCAACGGGATTCGGATCACGCCCGACGCCGCGCGCCGGATCGCGACCAGCGGCTACGTGGATGTGCAGATCTCGCTCGACGGCGCCACCGAGGCGGTCAACGACGCGGTGCGCGGCGCCGGGTCGTACCGCACGGCGATCCGGGCGATGGAGCGGCTGGCCTCCGCGGGGGTGTACGACTTCAAGCTGTCGGTGGTGGTCACTCGCCAGAACGCGGGCCAGCTCGACGCGTTCCGGGCGATCGCCGACCTGTTCGGTGCCCAGCTGCGGTTGACCCGGTTGCGGCCGTCCGGCCGCGGCGCCGACACCTGGGACGAGTTGCACCCGACCGCGCAACAGCAGCGGGATCTGTACGACTGGCTGCGCGACCACGGCGAGTCGGTGCTGACCGGGGATTCGTTCTTCCATCTGGCCGGGTACGGAGAGTCGCTGCCCGGGCTGAATCTGTGCGGGGCGGGGCGGGTGGTGTGCCTGATCGATCCGGTGGGTGACGTCTACGCGTGCCCGTTCGCGATCCACGATCGGTTCCGCGCCGGAAACATCCGCACCGCAGGGGGATTCGAGCCGGTGTGGCGCGATTCCGAGCTGTTCGCCGAACTGCGTGCGCCGCAGACCGGCGGCGCCTGCACCGCCTGCTCCGCCTACGACGCGTGCCGTGGCGGCTGTATGGCGGCGAAGTTCTTCACCGGCCTGCCGCTGGCCGGTCCGGATCCGGAATGTGTTCGCGGATACGGTGATTCGGCGCTGGCAACGGTCGATCGGAACACCGTGCCGAAGCCTTCCGAGGACCATTCGCACCGGGGCGGCCGCGTCGCGATCGGCATGCCCGGCATGCCGCGGCGGGCTTCGGGAATACCACAGCGGGCCTGTGACGAGAGCCCGCTGGCGGGCTTCGCCGGTCCGGGACAACGGGGTGCGCCGTGAGGCCGCCGCACCGTCTGGCCGATCTGGCGTGGCCGGACATCCGGGACCGGGCGGCGGCGGGCGCGCTGCTCGCGGTTCCGGTCGGCGCCACCGAACAGCACGGGCCGCATCTGCCGCTGTCGACCGATACCGATATCGCGGTCACGCTGTGCGATCGGCTGGCGGAGTCCCGCGCGGACGTGCTGGTCGCGCCGCCGGTGCCGTACGGATCCAGCGGCGAGCACGCGGGTTTCGCCGGTACCCTGTCCATCGGCCGGGAAGCTACCGAACTGCTGCTCGTCGAGTTGGGCCGCAGCGCCTGCGAGACGTTCTCCCGCCTGTTGTTCGTCTCGACCCACGGCGGCAACGACGCACCGGTCACCCGCGCGGTCGAGCGGCTGCGCGCGGAGTCCCGCGACGTCCGCGGATTCGCCCCGAGCTGGCACGGCGACCCGCACGCAGGCCGCACCGAAACGTCGCTGATGCTGTCCCTGCGCCCCCTCGCGGTCCGCTGCTGCCGCGCCGTCACCGGCAACACCAGCCCGTTGCGAGAACTGATGCCCCAGTTACGTTCCTGCGGCGTCCGCGCCGTCAGCCCCTCGGGAATCCTCGGCGACCCCACCGGCGCCACGGGCTCCGAAGGCAGCACCCTGATGGATGCGCTGTCCGCGGCCCTGGCGTGGCAGGTCGAGCAGTGGCACGGCGAGGAGGCCGCGTGATGGCTGTGACGGCATGGGGGAGGGAGGTGTGCCGTGGTCCGGGCTCGGAGCGTGGTGAGTGAGGGCGGGCATCGCCGGGTGGCGGTGGTGACCGGGGCCGCGCGCGGGATCGGGGCGGCCACCGTGCTGGCGCTGGCGGACCGGGGATGGTCGGTGCTGGCGGTCGATGTGGCCGAGGACGATCCGGTCCTGCCGTATTCGATGGGATCCAAGCGGGAGCTGCTGGCGGTCGCCACGGAGGCGGCCAGCCGGGTCAATCGGGTCGGCGCGGTCCGGCCCTTCGTGGCCGACGTGCGCGACCCCGAGGCGCTACGGTCCGCCGTGGCCGAGGCGGTGGACACCTGGGGCGGCCTGGACGCCGCCGTCGCCGCCGCCGGGGTGATAGCGGGCGGAGTTCCGCTGTGGGACATGCCGATCGAGCAGGAACGCGCGGTGCTCGATGTCTGCCTGGGCGGCGTGGTGAATCTGGCCCGGGCGGCCGTCCCCGCGCTGCTGGCCCGCCCCGCCCCGCGCACGGGCCGGTTCCTGGCCGTCGCCTCGGCCGCCGCGACCAAGGGCCTGCCGATGCTGGCGGCCTACTGCGCGGCGAAAGCCGGTGTGGCGGGGCTGATTCGGGCGCTGGGATCCGAACTCGGCGGCAGCGGCGTCACCGCGAACGCGGTCAGCCCGGGTTCCACGGATACCGCCGTCCTGGACGAGACGGCCCGCCTGTACGGGCTGCCGGACGCGGCACGATTCGGCGGCCAGCAGCCCGTGGGCCGCCTGCTCGATCCCGCCGAAATCGCCAGCGTGCTGGCCTTTCTCGCCGGTGCCGACAACAGTGCGATGACCGGCGCGGTGGTGCCCGTCGACGGTGGGCTGGCGCTATGACCGACCCGTTCCCGCAGGGCGTGCGGGTGACCCTCGATCCGGGCGTCCGCATGCTCAGCAGGCACCTGTGGTGGGGTGGCTCGCCCGCGCGCCTGCTACGGCTGACACCGGCCGGATACGTGGCCTGGCAACAGCTTCGGGCGGCGCCGGTGGCGGGCGGTGCCGCGGCCGTGCTGGCACGGCGGCTCACCGACTCCGGCTTCGCGCATCCCCGGCCGCGGCCGCGGCGGGCGCCCGATATCACCGTGGTGGTCCCGGTGCGGGATCGTCCGGTGCCGCTGGCGCGCTGCCTGGCCGCCCTCGGGAACCGCTACCCGGTGCTCGTGGTCGACGACGGGTCGGCCGACCCGTCGGGTATTGCCGCTGCGGCGGGCCGGTACGGCGCGACCTTGCTGCGGCACGACCGCAATCGCGGGCCCGCCGCCGCGCGCAACACCGCGCTGCGCCGCGTACGGACCGAACTCGTGGCGTTCGTCGACAGCGATTGCGTTCCCGACGGCGACTGGATCGGCCGTCTCGCAGGGCATTTCGATGATCCGCTGGTCGCGGCGGTGGCCCCGCGCATCACCGCGCTCGGCCCCGGCCCCTGCGAACTGGACCTCGGGGTCAGCCCCGCGCGGGTGCTCCCGAACGCCGGGGTGACCTTCGTTCCCACCGCCGCGCTGCTGACCCGGCGCGGCGCCCTCGTCGACATCGCCCGGCACACCGCGGTATTCGATCCCGACCTGCGGGTGGGGGAGGACGTCGACCTGGTGTGGCGGCTGCACGCGGCGGGCTGGCGGGTGCGCTACGACCCCGGCGTCCTGGTCGCGCACGAGGAACCCGGCTCGATCGGCCGGGTCCTCGCCCGCAGATTCCGCTACGGGACCTCGGCCGCGCCGCTGGCCCTGCGGCATCCGGATTCGAGTGCGCCCCTGGTGGTTCCGCTGTGGTCGGCGGTCACCGTGCTGGGTCTGCTCGGTGGATCGCCGGGGGCGGCGGCCGCGGCCTTCGCGGCGTCGGTGCTGAGCAACGGCGCGACGCTGCGGCGGCTGGGCGCGCCCGCGAGTCAGGCGCTGCGATACGCGACGGTGGCCCTGTGGCACACCGGATCGGGAATCGGCCGCTACGGCACGCGATTCGGGTTCCCGCTGCTCGCCCTGGCCGCGGTCGGCGGCGGGCCCGGTCGCCGAGTCGCGCTCGGGGCACTGGCCTGCGCGGCCGTCGCCGGGCGGCGTAATCCGCTGCGCCAGATCGCCGACGACGTCGCCTACGGGTGCGGTGTGTGGGCCGGGTGCCTGCGGCATCGCACGATCGTCCCGCTGCGTCCCCGGCTGGCCGGTCGCGGTGCCTGCTCGAAAAGCTGAGAGAACAAGGAGATTCCATGGCCGCGAGTTGGTTCGAGACCGTTGCCGAGGCACAGCGCCGTGCCCGCGGACGACTGCCGTCGTCGGTGTACAGCGCGCTGCTGGCCGGGTCGGAGAAGGGAGTGACCCTGCGCGACAACGTCGATGCGTTCGACGAGATCGCGCTGGCGCCCCGGACCGCCGGGCTGTCGGACAAGCGTGATCTCGCGACAACAGTGCTGGGACAGGAGATTTCGTTCCCGGTCCTGATCTCGCCCACCGGTGTGCAGGCCGTGCATCCCGAGGGCGAGGTGGCCGTCGCCCGTGCCGCCGCGGCCCGCGGCACGGCGATGGGGCTCAGTTCGTTCGCGAGCAAACCGATAGATCAGGTGGTGGCGGCGAACGAGAAGACGTTCTTCCAGATCTATTGGATCGGCGGCCGCGAGGCCGTGCTGCGCCGGGTGGAGCGGGCGCGGGCGGCCGGTGCCGTCGGCCTGATCCTCACCCTCGACTGGTCGTTCTCCTACGGCCGGGACTGGGGCAGCCCGCACATCCCGGAGCGGCTCACTCCCCGCGAAGCGGTGCGGTTCGCCCCGCAGGCCCTGCGCAAACCGCGGTGGCTGCTGACCTATCTGCGATCGCGTGGGCTGCCGGACCTCACCGTGCCGAATATGGCCGAGGACGGGGAGATCCCCACATTCTTCGGCGCCTACGGGCAGTGGATGAACTCACCGAAACCCACCTGGGACGACGTGCGCTGGCTGCGTGACCACTGGGAGGGCCCGCTGCTGGTGAAGGGCGTGATCCGGGTGGACGAGGCGCGCCGGGCCGTCGACGCCGGTGTGGACGCGATCTCGGTGTCCAATCACGGCGGCAACAATCTCGACGGCACGCCCGCCACCATTCGCGCCCTGCCCGCCATCGCCGAGGCCGTCGGCGACGAGGTCGAGGTGCTGCTCGACGGCGGTATCCGGCGGGGCAGCGATGTCGTCAAGGCGGTGGCGCTCGGCGCCCGTGCGGTGCTGATCGGGCGCGCGTACCTGTGGGGTCTGGCGGCCGGGGGTCAGGCCGGTGTCGAGAATGTCCTCGATATCCTGCGCGGCAGTATCGATTCGACGCTGATGGCGCTGGGGCACAGCTCGATTCACGACCTCGGGCGCGACGACGTGGTGTTACCGCCGGGCTTCGCCTGCGCACTCGGTGCCGCGGACCCGCACTGATACCGCGGCCATGTCCGCGCGACGCGACGGTACGCACGGGCCCCTGCCCGGATTCGGTGAGCCGCTGCGGTATACGGCCGGTGAGGCGGCGGCCGCCGTCGGCATCCCACTGGCGCGCGCCCGGCAGTTCTGGCGCGCCCTCGGCTACCCGGCCAGCGGCGACGAGGCGGTGGCATTCGGTGCGTCCGATGTGCAGTTGCTCCGGACGATCAGCGGCTATGTCTCCGACGGTGTGCTGACGGAGGCGGATACGCTGCGCCTGACCCGCGTTCTGACCCGGGCCATCGCCCACCTGGCCCATCTGCAGGTGGAGATCGTCGCGAGCCAGCAGGCCCGGGCGCGGGCGGGCGGCATCGACGCGGTGCACGAGATGATGCAGCGGATGCCGGAGGTGCAGCAGGTCCTCGGCCAGATCTGGGTTCGCCAATTGTCCACGGCCATCCAGGGTTTCGAGGCGAGTGCCGCGGCGTCGCCCACAGCGGCGGTGGCGGTGGGGTTCGCCGACATCGTCGATTTCACGGAGTTGACCCGCAGTCGCGCCGAGGGCGATCTGACGCGCGTCGTGAGCCGGTTCGAATTCCGCTCGACGCAGGTGATCTTCGACTCGGGTGGCAGCGTGGTGAAGATGCTGGGGGACGAGGTGCTGTTCACCGCGCCCGATGCCGCCGGTGCCGCGGGCATCGCCGGTCGTCTGATCGAGCAATTCGCCGGGGACCCCGACATTCCCGGGCTGCGGGTCGGGGTGGCCTGGGGTCCGGTGATCCGGTACCTGGGCGATATCTTCGGGACCACCGTCAACCTCGCCAGCCGCCTGACCGCGCTGGCGGAACCCGGCACGGTGCTGGGTGCGCCCGGAGTGGCGCAGGCGCTGGCGGGACATTCGGGTTTCCGGTTGATTCCGTTGCCGGACATCGAGATTCGTGGCATCGGCACGGTGGCACCGGTACGGATCGCGCGACACTGAGACGAGGATGGCGATGGTCGAGTTCTTCTTGTTCCTCCCGCAGGTGCGGCTGCCCGTGGCCGATATCGTCGAGCGCGCGCGGGTGGCGGAGGCGGCCGGGTTCGAGGGCGTGGCCTTCATCGATCACCTGCAGGCGCCCGGCGCGGAACGACAACCCCTGTGGGAGGCGATGACCGTGGCGAGCTGGGTGGCGGCGCGGACGGACCGGCTGCGCGTCGGTCACCTGGTGCTGTGCGACGCGTTCCGGCACCCGGCGGTGCTCGCGAAACAGGCCGTGACGCTGCACGAGGCGTCCGGCGGACGGTTCGAACTCGGGCTGGGCTCGGGTTCGGTCCCGCGCGAGCTGGTGCGGTTCGGGGTGACTACGGAGCGTGCCGCCGGGCGGCAGGCTCGGCTCGAGCGGACACTCCGAATGCTCAGGCGCTACTGGGATTCGGGTGAGGCAGATGCCCTTGTGCCGCAGCCCGGTACGCCGATACCCCTGGTGCTCGGTGGTGCCGGTGACAGAACTCTCGACCTGGCCCGCGAATACGCGACGTGGTGGAATCTCCCGGCCCCCGACATCGGCCGCCTGCCGGAGCTGATGCCCGCCGCCGCCCCCGCACGAGTGTCGGTCCAGCAGATGGTCGGCTTCATCGGCTCCAACGCCTCCGCCGCAGACGTCCGCGCCCGCAGCCTCCGCCGCTTCGGCTACCTCGGCGACGGCCTCCACTGCGGCACCGCCCCGGACCTCCTCGCCCACTTCACCGCCCTCGCCCACCGCGGCGTAGAACGCTTCTACATCTGGTTCACCGACTTCGCCCCACCCCCAACCCTCACCGAATTCGGCGAGTCGGTGGTACGGCCGATGGCAGGTTCGACCGGAACACCCTGACCTCCCACCGTCTTCGGCGTAGCGCCGCCCTTGTCCCGGCATGCTTTTGGCCGGGACCCACCACGTCGGCGGGAGATCACCCGAGGTGGGCTGGGTTACCCGCGATGATGGTGGCGGCTACGAGATCTGTTGGGGGAGTGCGGAGGACGTCTTGTGGAGGTGGGTGGAGGAGGGTTAGGTCGGCGGGACGGCCTGGGGAGATGGTGCGGTGGTGGGCCGGGTGGTGGGGATCTGCGGTGAATAGGGCTATGGCTGTTTCGAGCGGGACGGTTTCCGGTTGGGTGGTGGGCGGGCGGGTCACTGCGGCACGGATTGCCTGCCATGGGTCGGACGAGCCGAAGGGGGCGTCGGTTCCGGCGGCGACGGCGGCGCCCGCCGTGAGCAGCGAGCGGAGCCGCCAGAGGTCGGGCTGTTCGTCGGCGGGGACCTCCCGGGCGTACTGGTCGGCGCGCTCGACGGGGAAATGGGGCTGGGTGATCACCGGTATGCCGCGGTCGCGTAGCCAGGGGATGGTGTCGGCGGGGATGATCGCGCCGTGCTCGATGCGGTCGCCGTGGCGTACCCCCGCGCCGTCGAGCGCGGCCATCGTCAGAATCAGCTGGACGCGGGTAACACAGTGCACCGCAACGGATCTGCCCGCATCGTGCGCGCCGCGGATCCTGCCGACGAAGTCGTCGAGCGGCGGTAGCGACGCGTCGTCGAGCAGGATCTTGGTGGGGCCCAGCGTGAATCGCGAGACGCGCGGATCGGTGACCGTCGGAGGGGCCATGCAGTGCACCCGCTGCCGGATCCGTCCGTCGGCGGTCAGCCGCGCGAGGTGGTTGATGTCGTCCTGGCTGAGATCCGGTGTCGCGTCGGTGAATCCGGTGATACCTTTCGCGGCCGCCTCGGCACTGACCCGGTCCGGATCTGGCGCCGTGCCGCCTGTCTGGGTGGCCAGCCAGGAATCCATCCGCCACAGTCGCCCGGTGGCGCGTCCGCTGCCATCGCGTTCGACCCCGGGAAGTGCGCAGTCGTCGACGCCCAGTAGCTCGCACGCCCGGGAATTGAGTATCCACAATGCGCCGGAGCGATGCTGGACGCGGACCGCGCGCTCGCCCACTATCCGATCCAGCGTGTCCCGGCTCAGGCTCGTCTCGCCGTCGTGATAGCCGACGGCCCGAATCCACGCTCCCGCGGGC
>NZ_JARWQD010000389.1 GCF_029869545.1 Nocardia wallacei
ACTCCGGGGCGCGCCGGGGGGGGGGGGGGGGGGGCCCCCCCCCGCCCCCTAACCCGCCGTAATCACAACTTAATCCTATTCCTTGGGGGGGGGGGCGGCCGCCGGGGGGGGGGGCCCCCCCCCCCCCCTGACCGCCGCCTACCGCGGGTTGTCGGTGACGCTGATCGAGAAGAGCCGCAGTTTCGGCGGGTCCACGGCGCGATCGGGCGGCGGCATCTGGATCCCCAACAATCCGGTGCTGCGGGCGGCGGGCGTTCCCGACAGCCCGGAGCTTGCGCGCACCTATCTGAAAGCCGTTGTGGGCGACCGTGTTCCGGAGTCGAAGCAGCGTGCGTTCCTGGAGCAGGGACCCGAGATGATGCGCTATCTCGGTGCCCGCAGCCGGTATTGGGACTTCGTCTACGATCGCGGCTATTCCGACTACCACCCGGAGTTCCCGGGTGGTCTCGCCCAGGGGCGCAGCATCGAACCGGCGCCGATCGACGGACGGCTGCTGGGCGGCGACCTGCACAAGATCAATCAGCCGACCATGGCCGGTCCGAAGGGAATCGCGTTCACGGTCAGTGATTTTCACGATCTGAACATGATCGCGCGCACCTGGTCGGGCAAGCGCACCGCGGTGAACGTGGGCGCGCGGGCGGTGGTGAACAAGCTGCGCGGGCGGCTGCCGCTGAGCCTGGGCAAGGCCCTGGCGGCGCGACTGTGGCTGTCGCTGCGCGATGCCGGGGTGCCGGTGTGGCTCGAGACCCCGCTGACCGAGCTGGTCGTGGAGGGCGACGCCGTGGCCGGAGTACGCGCGGAACATCAAGGGGCCCCGGTGCTCATCCGCGCCCGCCGCGGTGTCGTGCTGGGGGCGGGTGGCTTCGAGCACAACCTCGACATGCGCAGGCGGTATCTGTCCGGTCCGCAGTCCACGGAGTGGACCGTCGGCGCCACCGACAACGTCGGCGAGGGGATCGCGGCGGGCCAGAAGGCCGGGGGCGCAGTCGATCTCATGGACGACGCCTGGTGGGGGCCGTCGGTGCGCAATCCGGACGGGCCGCCGTTCTTCTGCCTGGCCGAGCGGGCGCAGCCGGGCGGCATCATGGTCAACCACGCCGGTGAGCGGTTCGTCAACGAATCGGCGCCGTATGTGAACGTGGTGCACCGCATGTACGAGCAGCACGCCACCGGGGTGGGGCACATCCCGGCGTATTTCCTCATGGACCAGCGCTTCCGCGACCGGTACCTGTTCCTGGGCACCTTCCCCCGGCGGCCGATCCCGCAGAAGTACCTCGATGCCGGAATCATCAAACAGGCCGATACGCTGGCGGACCTGGCCGCGCAGCTCGGCATGGCGCCCGCGACGCTGGCCGCCACGGTGGAGCGGTTCAACGGCTTCGCGCGCGGCGGCCGCGACGAGGATTTCGGCCGCGGCGATTCCGCCTACGACCGCTACTACGGCGATCCGACGGTGCGCCCGAATCCGTGCCTGGCCCCGCTCGAGCGCGGTCCGTTCTACGCGGTGGAGATGGTCCCCGGCGACCTCGGCACCAAGGGCGGGCTGGTCACCGACGAACACGCGCGGGTACTCGACGACAACGGCCGCCCCATCGCGGGACTGTATGCGGCAGGCAATAATTCGGCCGCGGTGATGGGCAACGACTACGCCGGTGCGGGCGCCACCATCGGTCCCGCCATGACCTTCGGCTACATCGCCGCGACCCATCTTGCGGGCGCGGCGACGACCGACGAGAGCGAGGAGTGATCATGGGCAGGGTCGACGGCAGGACGGTCCTGGTGACCGGCGGCGCGCGGGGGATGGGTGCGGCGTTCGCGCGCAGGCTGGTGGCGGAGGGCGCCTCGGTCGTGCTGACCGACGTGTTGGCCGAGGAGGGCAAAGCCGTTGCGGCGGAGCTGGGTTCGGCGGCATCGTTCCTGCCGCACGATGTCACCGACGAGGCCGCCTGGCTCGATGTCGTGGCACATGCGGAGGCGGCGTTCGGCCCGGTGTCGGGGCTGGTCAACAATGCCGGGATCGTGCACGTCGATCCGATCGCAGCCCTGTCCGAGGCCGACTATCGGCGGGTGATCGACGTCAATCAGGTCGGCGTGTTCCTCGGCATGAAATCCGTTGTGCCCTCGATGCGCCGGGCGGGCGGCGGCTCGATCGTCAATATCTCCTCGATCGGCGGCATCATCTCCTTCACCAACATCCTCGGCTACGTGGCGTCGAAATGGGCCGTGCGGGGCATGACCAAGGCCGCGGCACAAGAGTTCGGCCCCTGGGGGATTCGGGTCAATTCGGTCCATCCGGGCGTGGTGGCCACCGAGATGACCGCCGATTCGGCGCGGTCGAACTCGATGTTCCACGATCAGCCGCTGCCGCGCGCCGGAACCCCGGAGGAGCTGGCGAATCTCGTGCTGTTCCTGATTTCCGACGAGTCCGGCTACAGCACGGGCTCCGAATTCGTCGCCGACGGCGGCTTCACCACCCAGTGAGAAGGACATTCCCGTGCAGACATTTCAGGACAGGACCGCCGTGATCACCGGCGCGGGCGCGGGGATCGGCCGGGCGCTGGCGCTGGAGCTGGCGCGGCGCGGTGCCCGGCTCGCGCTGTCGGGCCGCAATCTCGACAACGTGGCCGAGACCGCCGCGCTGTGCGAGAAGGAGGGTGCCCGCGCCCGCGCCTATCGACTCGACGTGACCGACCGCGCCGCGGTGTACCGGCACGCGGAGGAGGTGGTCGCCGACTTCGACCGGGTCGATCTGGTGGTGAACAACGCGGGCGTCTCGCTGACGGCCGATGTCGAGGAGCTGAGCTGGGAGGATTTCCGGTGGATCGTCGACATCAACTTCTGGGGCGTGATGCACGGGACCAAGGCGTTCCTCCCGCACGTGATCGCCTCCGGGGACGGGCATATCGCGAATGTCTCCAGCATGTTCGGGCTCGCCGCGTGCCCGAGTCAAAGCGCCTACAGTGCAACGAAGTTCGCCATGCGCGGCTTCACCGACGCGCTGCGGCAGGAGATGAAGATCGCCGGGCATCGCGTGGGTGTCAGCTCGGTGCACCCGGGGATGATCAAGACCGGCATCGCCTGGAAGGCCCGCGCGGGCGGAGACCGTGACCGCGACGCGCTGGCGGCCAACTTCGACCGGCTGGCCAAGACCAGTCCGGAGCGGGCGGCGCAGGTGATCCTGGCCGGGATCCGCAAGAACAAGGCGAAGATCCTCGTCGGGACGGATGCGCGGGTGATGGATTGGTTGCCGAGGGTCTTCGGCTCCGGCTACCAGACACTGCTCACCGCGCAGATGAGGAAGGAACTGTCCTAGATCGATTGACGACCGAAACCCGCCGGACCCGGCCGCGAGCGGTCGGTGTACTGGATGTCGGCGCCGCGCAGACGAATCCAGACAACCGGAAGGGACACCGTGTCCGTCACCCTCGAAAGCCCACGGCAAGAACAACTTTCGCCGCCGCGCTGGGCGGGCGTGTGCTGCCTGTCGCTGGGCATCTTCCTCATCGTCACCAGCGAGATCCTGCCGGTCGGACTGCTGAATCCGATCGTCGCGGACTACGCCGTCTCGTTCGGCGTCGGCGGGCTGCTGCTGACCCTGCCGGGCCTGACGGCTCTGGTGAGCGCGCCGCTCGCGACCATCGCCACCCGGCGCCTGGACCGCCGCCGCATGCTGGTGGTGTTCCTGCTGGTCCTGGCGCTCGCGAACCTGCTCTGCGTGCTGGCGCCCACATTCTGGCTGGTGCTGGTGGGGCGGGCGCTGGTCGGACTCGTGATCGGCGGCTATTGGTCGATCGGCGCCGGATTGTCGCCGCGGCTGGTGCCGCCCGGCTCGGTACCGGCGGCAACCGCGATCTTCTTCGCCGCCGTTCCCGTCGGATCCGTGCTGGGCGTGCCGCTGGGCACGCAGTTGGGCCAGGCGTTCGGGTGGCGCCTGCCGTTCGCGGTGCTGTGCGGGTTGTCGGTCGTGGGCGCGATCGCGGTGCGGTGCACGCTGCCGCGGCTGCCCGCGCTTCGGATGACCAGTGCCGGTGTGCTTTTCGGGCTGTTGCGCGGGCAGGGCACGCGGACGGGACTGGTCGTGACCGCGCTCGTCGTGATCGCGCATTTCGCGGCCTACACCTACCTCGCGCCGTTCCTGCGCGATGGCGCAGGGGTGGGCGAGGGCACGGTCGGGGGGTTCCTGCTCGTCTACGGCGTGGCCGGGGTGGCCGGATCCTTGGCGGCCGGTCGCACGCTGGCGCGCAGCCTGCGGGGCACCCTCGCCGTCAGCGCCGGTGCGATCGCGGTGGCGACGCTGCTGCTGCCGGTGATCGGCCGCTGGCCCGTGGGTGCGCTCGTGCTCCTGATCGTGTGGGGCGTGGCCTACGGCACCGTCCCGGCCTGTTCGCAGACCTGGTTCGCCCGCTCGGCACCGCACGCTCCCGAAGCCGCCGCAGTGCTGTTCACCGCCTCCTTCCAGGCGATGCTCGCGACGGGCGCATTCGTCGGCGGCCGCATCGTCGACGCGTCATCGACCGCCGCGGTGATGGTGTGCGCCGGTGCGCTGGCGGTGCTGACCATCGTCGTCGTGGGTGCCGCCCGCAATCCCGCGCGGTGAGCGGCGGCGTTCCGAATGGCTTCGGACTCGCGGCCGAGAGCGACCAGTGGAGCCGCAACCTGCGGATCGTTCTCGACGGGCTCGCCGGGCGCCCCTAGCGTTGTCCCGAAACTCGAGATGGGCTGTCCGGCAATATGTTCCGGGTAGTCGGCGCGTCACGAGGTGCGGAACGCTCGGCGGTAGGCGCCGGGAGTCGTGCCCACCTGGGAGCGGAATCGGCGGCGCAGGTTGACCGCCGAGGTGAGGCCGACGCGGGTGGCGATGGCGTCGACGGGGAGGTCCGTCTGCTCCAGGAGGGTGCGGGCCTCGGCGATGCGGCGCGAGAGCAGCCAGGCGCCGGGACTGGTGCCGAGCTGATCGGCGAAGCGGCGGGCCAGGGTGCGGGACGAGACGTTGAGATGGGCGGCGAGATCGTCCACCGACAGCGGCGTCGCCAGGCGCTCGCCCGCCCAGTCGAGGAGTCCGTCCAGCGCGTCGGCGGGCGGCGCGGGCGGCGCGTACTGGACCTGGCCGCCCTCGCGGTGCGGTGGCATCACCATGTGCCGGGCGAGGAGCGCGGCGTGCGCGGCGCCGTGGTCCGACCGCACCAGATGCAGGCACAGATCGATGCCCGCGCCCGCTCCGGCGCTGGTGGCGACGTCGCCGTGGTCGACGTAGAGCCGGTCCGGCTGCACCCGCACCCGCGGGAACTCGCGCTGCAGTTGTTCGGCGCGCGCCCAGTGCGTGGTCGCGGAGCGGCCGTCCAGCAGTCCCGTCGCGGCCAGCGCGAACACGCCCGAGCAGATCGTGACCAGCCGTGCCCCGCGGGCATGGGCCCGCAGCAGCGCGCGGCGCACCCGGGGCGTCGGCGGCGTCTCCACCGGCGTCCAACCGGGTATCAGCACGGTATCCGCCGACGCGAGCGCCGACAGGCCCTTCGACACCGAGATCGCGTACCCGGCCGACGTCGGCACCGGGCCGGGTGTCTGCGTGCACACCTCGAACTCGTAGTGCCGGGGCACCCCGGCCCGCTCGGTGCCGAAGACCTCGACGGCGCAGCCGAGCTCGAACGTCGACTGCACCGGCCGCACCAGAGCCACCACGCGATGCATGGCAGAAAAGTACCCCATGACGTCTTTCATGACACTGTCCGGGTGTCGTCGCGTGCGGCAGCGTGACAGGTATGCACCCTGAAATCCTTGCCCAGGAGGGCTACACGTCCGTCGCCGTCACCGATGCTCCCGTCCGCGAGATCTTCCCCGGAATCCGGGTGCGGCCCCTGTGGAAGGGATCGTCCGGAGCGCACGCCAATGTGCTGGAGATGGATCCGGGCACGTCGTGGCCGCGGCGCGACGTCCACGAGCCCGGCCCCGAGGAGGTCTACGTGGTCGCGGGCACGTTCAACGACGGTGCGCGCGACTACCCGCCGGGGACATTCCTGCACGCTCCGGCCGGGTCCTGGCATGTGCCCGCGACCACGACCGGCTGCACCCTGTTCGTCTTCTACCCGGAGGGCTAGAGGTCGGCCGCTCCCTCGCAACCCGCTGCCAGGGAACGCAATTCGTTCTTGCGGACCTTTCCGCCGATATTGCGGGGGAGGGCGTCGACGAACCGGATCCGGCGCGGGATCTTGTATCCGGCCATGCGGCCGCGGGCCCAGTCGAGGATCGCGGTGGCGTCGGCGCGCGCGGGATCGGCGGGTACGACGAACGCGACGCCCACCTCGCCGAGCCGGGGGTCGGGCACTCCCACGACGGCGGCATCGCGAATATCGGGATGCCCCAGCAGGATTCGCTCGATCTCGGCGGGGTAGGCGTTGAAGCCGCCGACGATGAACATATCCCCGAGGCGGTCGGTGACGCTCAGGTACCCGCTCTCGTCCAGGACGCCGATATCGCCGGTGTGCAACCAGCCCGCGGGGTCGATCGCCGCGGCGGTGGCCCGCGGATCGTCGAGGTAGCCGTGCATGACGTTCGGCCCGCGGACGACGATCTCGCCCGCCGTGCCGGGCGGCACCGGGTCTCCGTGCGGGTCCAGGATGCGAATCTCCGAGTCCGGCAGGCGTTTTCCGACCGTGGCGGCGACCAGTTCGGCGGGCGCGTCCGGCGGGCAGACGGCCACCACGCCCACCGATTCGGTGAGCCCGTACGCGGTGAACACGTGCGGGATTCCCAGGTCGCGGCGCAGGCGCTCGAGCAGCGCGGCGGGGATCGCGGCCCCGCCGGTCCCGGCCAGCCGCACGGTCGGCCACCGCCGCCCGGTCTCGACCAGATCGGCGAAAAGCGTTGGCGGACCGGCGAGAACGGAGATGCGCTCGCTGTCGATCAGCCGCGCGACCCGTGCCGGATCGAAACGGTCGACGGGCACCATGGTGGCCGCGCGCAGCAGGCAGGCGACGATTCCGGCCTTGTAGCCGAAGGTATGCGAGAACGGATTGACCAGCAGGTATCGGTCGCCTCGGCGCAAGGTGACCACCGTTGCCCAGCGGTCGAAGACGGCGAGGGTCCGGCGATGCGTCGTCAGCACGCCCTTGGGTGCCCCGGTGGTGCCCGAGGTGAACAGGATGTCGCTGATCGCGTCGGGTGGCACCGAGGCCGCGCGGTCGATGGCGTCCGCCCGCGTCGTGCCGCGCCCGTTGTCGATGAAGGCCGACCACGGCACGAGCGGACCCGGCGACGTGCCGAGACCTCCGGGAGCACCGTCGGACAGCAGCACCAGTGATTCGAGACCTGTTGGTGGGCAATCGGTTTCGGCGAGCATGCGGGGATAGTCGGTCCCCAGGAATCCACGCACCGTGAACAGCATCCGGCATCGGGTCCGCGCCAGGATCTCGGCCGCCTCCGGCCCGCGCAGCCGGGTGCCGATCGGCACCAGCACGGCCCCCGCGCCCAGCAGTCCGAGCGCCGTGACGATCCACCGCGCGCTGTTGGGCGCCCAGATCGCCATCCGATCGCCGGGGTGTACGCCGACCGCCATGGCCGCGCGGGTGACGTCGAGCGCCGCGCGATGCAGCTCGGCGTAGGTCATCCGGCCGTCCGGCCCGGCGAGAGCGTCGGCGGCCGGATATCGCCGCGCCCGATCCGCGAGCAGTCCGGGAATCGTCTGCGCGTCGATCGGGGCCGCCTCATCGCCGGTCGACACCGCTTCCGGCCGGTCCATGAACCCCATGCTGCCGCACGCCGGACCGCCCACCGTGCCATTCACACGGTGAGTCCCGATCAGCGGGATCGCGGAGCCCGGCGCCGGACTCAGCCGGGCAGCCAGGCGCCGAACGGAGTCGGAGGCAGCGCCCGGACGACCACCATCAGCGGCCCGCACCAGAACTGGTCGGAGGCGCAGACGAAGTCGCCGTACTTGTCGTAATTCCAGCCGACGCCGCGGTAGGACCAGGTCAGGCCGTCGTCGGAGGGGCTGAACGGGCACTGGTTCGGCGCCAGCCCCTTGCACGGTCCTTCGACGCCCCACGGGCCGACCGGATACGCGGCAGCCGGTCCGGCGAACGCCACGCTCGCCAGTCCGGCGGCACACAGGCCCAGCAGAATTCGGTTGATCGCTCGCCGCATGGTCCTCGCTCCTCTGCGGTCGTTGCTCCGACCCTGATGCCGACAATAGCCCTCGTCGGCCGCCGTGGATACCTATCCGGCGAGCTCGCGTCCATCCTGCTGAGCGGGACGTCGGCTACGGCCGACGGCCGGGCGGGCGGCACTCTCGTCGTATACCCGGCGGCGGCGGATGCCGGGCAGATTCCACGACAGCGAAGGAGTGCCATGAGCGCGGGAACCGAGCTCGCCCATCGACGCGAGAACACCGCCGCCACCGTCGTCGGGCTCGACGGCACGTGCGCGTTGTCGCGAGAACGGATCGGCGGCAAGGCATGGAGCATCAACCACATGCGTGCCTTGGGCCTGCCGGTGCCGCCCGCGTTCGTCCTGACCACCGACGCCTGGGCGGACTTCACCGCGCGCGGGGAACTCGCGGACACGCTGTGGCGCGCGGTCGGCAGCGGCATCGCGGAGCTGGAACACGGCACCGGCCGCACCTTCGGCTCGGTGCGCAAACCCCTGCTGGTGTCGGTGCGGTCGGGCGCGGCGGTCAGCATGCCGGGCATGATGGACACCGTCCTCAATCTCGGCATCAATACCGATGTTGCGCAGGCGCTGGCGGTCGAGACTCGAAATCCCGCCTACGCCAACGATACTCACGAACGATTCCTGGCGCAGTATCGCGAGACCGTGCTCGGTGATCCCAACGGCGCGGTGCCGCACGATCCGTGGCAGCAGTTGCGGGCGGCGATCGTCGCGGTGTTCCGGTCGTGGGATTCCCCACGGGCCGAGGCGTATCGGGCCAACCGCGGTATTCCCCACACGCTCGGCACCGCGGTGACGGTGCAGGCCATGGTGTTCGGCAATCTGGACGAACGCTCCGGCACCGGGGTCCTGTTCAGCCGCAACCCCAATACCGGCGACGGCCCGGCCTACGGCGAATGGCTGTCCGGTGGGCAGGGCGAGGACGTGGTGTCGGGCCGCATCACGCCGCGGCCGCTGGACGAACTCGCCGGTACCCAGGCCGAGGTCCACGGGCGGCTGCTCGCCGCGGCCGAGCTGCTCGAACGAGACGGCCGCGATATTCAGGACATCGAGTTCACCGTCGAATCGGGCACGCTGTGGCTGCTGCAGTCGCCGGGGGCGCGCACGGGCCCCCCCCCCGGCCGGGGGGGGCGCGGGCGGCGAGGGGGGGGGGGGGGGGGGGGGACCCCGCCCCGCCCCGGGCCCCG
>NZ_JARWQD010000390.1 GCF_029869545.1 Nocardia wallacei
GTTCGGGATGCTCGCGCAGTTCGGTGAGCAGCCGGGGCGTGCGCCGCAGCGCGAGAAATGCGGTTGGGATGAGATTAACCGTGGGTTGGTGCCCGGCGCCGCGCAGCCGCACCACCGGGGGGGGGGGGGCGACGGGGAACCACCCCGCCCGGCTGCCCCGGGGGGCCTGGTGGTGCTTGGCCTCGCGGTCGGCCGCGGCCGCGGCCCGGACGGCGTCGCCGGTCTGCTGATCGGAGCAGCCGCCGTCGTGCGCGGCGACCGCGACGCTCGCCGCCAACCGCTTGACGTCCCATTCGAACGGGCCGGGCAGCGTCTCGTCGAAATCGTTGAGGTCGAACACGAGGTTGCGCTCCGGCGAGGCGTACAGGCCGAAGTTCGCGATGTGGGCGTCGCCGCAGAGCTGCACCCGCAGGCCGGTATTCGCGCTCTGCGCCAGATCCGCCGCCATGACCGCCGGGGCGCCCCGCAGAAAGGCGAACGGCGACTGCATCATTCGCGCGTACCGGATGGGAACCAGCAGGGGCAGCCGGGTGCGCGCCTGCTGCTCCAGGACCGCGACCGGATCCGCCCGGCCGGTATCGGGCTGCCACCTCCCGGCCTGGGTGCGGGTGAGGCGTTGACGGGCGGCCTTACCCTCCTCCGCCGAGGTCTTCTGTGCCTCCCGGACCGCCGAATTCACCATCAGGCAATTCTTCCGCTATCCGGACCGTAGGGCAAGGACCAGTTGTTTCACGGCGAGGACGGCACCTGGGGTGCTGATGGCAATCAGTTGTAGGACTCCGCGACGCCGTCCAGCAGGTGCTCGAGGGTGTCGTAGGCCGGGGTGTCCACCACGTCGACCACCTCGTTGGCGGCCGGAATCTTGTGGTCGGCAACGACTTTCGTGAACTGCGACGCGTCGTTGGGGCGGAAGCCGTGCTCGGCGGCCAGGCGCTGCAGTTCGGGGTCGGTCGACAGCAGCCGCCCGATGCGGTCACCCTCGGGCGTCAGCGGGACCAGGGTGTGCCGCGACAGCACGGTCGGCGACGGGTACAGCAGCGTCATATCCGGCTGCAACCGGCCCTGTGCCCCCGCCTCCACGAACTGCGCCTCGTAACACCACACCAGCGGCGTGGGCCCCATCCCCGCGGACAGGTACTGGGCGAACGGGCCCTCACTGGAGCTGTCGGTGAAACCCTGCTTGGTGAACAGCCGCGCCACCTTGGACACCACGAACTCCTCGGCGGTGCGGCCGCGCACGATCGAATTGTCGTTGGCGACATATCCGGCCACCGCCAGATACATGGCGGCCGAGTTGGAGGTGCGCGGATCGGTGGTGGAGATGAGCACGCTCTTGCGCACCGGGTACTCGGTATTACCCTCCAGCTGATCCCACTGCACGCCGCGCAGCGTGAGGTCCAGATAGCGGTTCATATCGAACGTCGGCACCGGTCCCGGACGCACCACCCCGGCCTTGGTCAGCAGGTCCGCGATCGGCCGGAAGGTCGCGATCGCCATCGGCGAGGAGAACGGCGTGTAACGGGCGGTGACATTGCGCTGACGCAGAATCCGTTCCGCCGCAGGGGTACTCGACGGAAAGGCGAAGTCGTAGTTGCCGAGGTCGACCGTCGTCGCGATCTGGCGCGAACCGGCCGGATCCACCTGCACGCGCAGGCCGTTGCGGGCGAAGGCGTCGACCACGCGCGGATCGGTGAAGAACGCCGACTTCTCCGAGCCGGCGATGCCGCCGACGGTGGTCAGCGACGGGGTTGCGGCAGTGGGGGATTCGGAGGAACCGCTCATGCCGACGGCGACCGCCACGGCCACCACCACCGCGAGCGCCCCGAGGGGGAGGGCGAGCTTGCGCGCCGTCCACGGCGGCGACACCAGACCCTTGGCCGTGGACCGCCATCCGCCCGGGTTGCCGGTGGGTGACTCGGGCGCCTCCGAGACGGCCTCGGCGGCAGCGGATTCCGGCTCCGGCTCCGGCGGCTCCAGCTCCCGCCGGGCCAGGCGTTCCACCAGAATCGGCACGAAATCGCGCACCGACGTTCCGTCGAATCTGTTTCGTGCCGCACCCACCACCTTTTCCACCCGCTCCGCGGAATGGCTGTCGTTATAGATCTCGACAAGGCGATTCGTCAGCTCGCGCAGCGCTTTTTCTTCACGGGCGGCCTTGTCCTCAGGGGTGGTCTGCACACCCACGCCAAGCTCCTCGGCATCGCATTCGGCAAATGCGCGCGGTCCGCGCGCGGCACAGACATTACGGTACGCCACCGGCCATTCCCAAGCGGGGCAATATCTTACGCGCAGGTTGCGTGAAAGAAACTGGCAGGCACAGGGTTTCGTCACCCAGAATTCGAATCTTCGACGGGCGGTATTCGATTCGAATTGGGCCCTGCGCTACCGGGAATTCACTCAGGTGAGAATCAGCAGTTCGGCCGAGGACGCGATCTCCACGCGCAGCCCGGCCCTTTCGGCGACCCGGGCCAGCCCGCGAATATCCGACGGCTCGGCGCGCCCGCACACCAGCGCCCGCGCCAGCAGTCCCTTGTGATGCTTGTTGAAATGACTGACCACCGTGCGGGTCCCGTCGGGGCGCTCGGTGAGCACGGTCGCGGTGACCGCGCCGGGCACGCGGCCCAGCTGCTGATAGGTCCCCGAGCGCAGATCCACCACCAGGTGCCCGGCCGTCTCGGCCTGCAGCGCCGGAGCCAGCACCGGCTTCCACAGCGACGAAAGTGTCGGCAGCCCGGGCAGTTTCGACCCGCCCGAGAGCCGGTAGGCCGGAATCGGGTCGCCCGCGCGCACCACCCCGAACAGCGCCGAGCCGATCGCCAGCCGCCGGTAGGCCTTCTCCCGCTGAGCCTTGGTGAACGACCGGGCATCGAGCGCGTCGTAGAGCACTCCCGTATAGCGCTGCAGCGCCGGGCGGGTCGGCGCACTGCGCAGCGCGGCATTGCGGGCGATCTCGGGCTCGGCCCCCTTGCCCAGTCCGAGCGCGGCGCGGGCGGCCGCGGGATCGGCCGCCAGGTCGGTCAGCGCGGTGACCAGCTTGTCGCGCACCACGTTGAGCTGCGGCAGCGACAGCTCGTCCAGGTCCAGCGGCCCGAGCGCGCCGCCGTCCGACTTGGTTTCCGAGGGAGGCAAGATCACCAGCACGAGCCGTTACGGTACCGGCGCGAACGACCGCGGTGCGGAGGCGGTGGCCTATGCACGATGCCTTGTCGGTATCGCGGGAGCGGGGGGCTACTCTGTGGACCCGTGATCACCCGTCTCTCCCACCTGTTCCTGCGCACCCTGCGTGACGATCCTGCCGACGCCGAGGTGCCCAGCCACAAGCTTCTCGTCCGCGCCGGGTACGTCCGCCGCGCCGCGCCGGGCGTCTACTCGTGGCTGCCGCTGGGACTGAAGGTGCTGCGCAATGTCGAGAACGTGGTGCGCGAGGAGATGAACGCCATCGGCGGCCAGGAGATCCTGCTACCGGCGCTGCTGCCGCGGGAACCCTACGAGGCCACCAACCGCTGGACCGAGTACGGCGACACCATGTTCCGGCTGCAGGACCGCAAGGGGGCCGACTACCTGCTCGGGCCCACCCACGAGGAGATGTTCGCGCTCACCGTCAAGAGCGAGTACAACTCCTACAAGGATCTGCCGGTCACGCTGTACCAGGTGCAGACCAAGTACCGCGACGAGGAGCGGCCGCGCGCCGGGATCCTGCGCGGGCGCGAGTTCGTCATGAAGGACTCCTACTCGTTCGATCTGGACGAGGCCGGGCTGCAGGCCAGCTATGCCGCGCACCGAGCGGCGTACCAGCGCATCTTCGACCGGCTCGGGGTGAAGTACGTGATCGTGGCCGCCACCTCGGGCGCGATGGGCGGCAGTGCCTCCGAGGAGTTCCTGGCCGACAGCCCGGTCGGCGAGGACACCTATGTGATCTGCCGCGAATCCGGTTATGCCGCCAATGTGGAGGCCGTGGTCACGCCCGCGCCGCCGGAGATCGCGATCGAGGGGCAGCCCGAGGCGACGGTGTACGACACCCCCGACACGCCGACCATCGCGACGCTGGTCGACTGGGCCAACGCCGCGGGCATCGACGCGCGGCTGGGCCGTCCGGTCACCGCCGCCGACACGCTCAAGAACGTGATGGTGAAGCTGCGCCACCCCGACGGCAAGACCGAGATCCTCGGCATCGGCGTCCCCGGCGACCGCGAGGTGGACGACAAGCGGATGGGCGCCTCGCTCGAGCCCGCCGAGGTGGAGCTGCTCACCGACGAGGACTTCGCCGCCAACCCGTTCCTGGTGAAGGGATACATCGGGCCGAAGGGGCTGCAGGACAACGGGGTTCGCTATCTGGTCGATCCGCGCGTGGTATCCGGGACGTCCTGGATCACCGGCGCCGACGCCCCCGGTAAGCACGTGGTCGGCCTGGTCGCGGGCCGCGACTTCACCCCCGACGGCACCATCGAGGCCGCCGAGGTCCGCGACGGCGACCCCTCACCCGACGGCCGCGGCGTGCTGCACGCCGCGCGCGGCATCGAGATCGGCCACATCTTCCAGCTCGGTTACAAGTACACCGACGCCTTCGAGGTCGACGTGCTCGGTGAGAACGGCAAGCCGGTGCGCCTGATCCAGGGCTCCTACGGCATCGGCGTCTCCCGCATGGTGGCCGTGCTCGCCGAGCAGATGCACGACGACAAGGGCCTGCGCTGGCCGCGCGAGGTGGCACCGTTCCAGGTGCACGTGGTCATCGCCAACAAGGACGACGCCGCCCGCGCGGGCGCGGAACAGGTTGCCGCCCAACTCGATACGGCGGGCCTCGAGGTCCTGCTCGACGACCGCACCGCCTCCCCGGGCGTGAAGTTCAAGGACGCCGAACTGCTCGGCATGCCCCTGATCCTGGTCGTCGGCCGCGGCTGGGCCGACGGCAAGGTCGAACTCCGCGACCGCTTCGCCGGAACCACCGAGGAGATCCCGGCCGAGAACGCGGTCGAAGCGGTACTCGCCAAGGCCCGCGCCTGAACACCTGACTCGCCCGCATCCCCCGGCAGCCCGCGCGGCCTCGTATTCCCGGCACGCTTTTGGCCGGGATCCGGTGAGACGAGGGCGGATTCCGGCCGAAAGCGAGCCGGAAATGTGGTGGTCGTCGCGGGGTCTGCTCAGGGTTTGCCTGGGAAGGCGGCGGTCGGCGGATTGGTGCCGAGAATTGATTGCCAGGTGGCCAGGCGCACCGCGCATTCGGTGAGGGCGTCGATACCCGTGCGGCGAATATCGGGGGAGCTGGCGCGTTCCACCACCGAACGCCAGGCGATGGCGGTGTCGGATTCGACGGTGACCGCCAATTTCGCGGCGGGGATGGGATCGTTCACCGGGAACGGGGGCGGGTAGGCGGCGGCCGGGGCGGGCACGGGGGCGCCGACGGCCTTCAGGGCGTCGATGGTGGCGTCGCGGCGGGCGCGGTGCCCCGCGGTGAACTCCGCAACGATCTTGTTGCGGTCGGCGGCGGCATAGGCGGCGATGACGCCGTAGGCGTAGACCGCGGCGTACTCGGCGTTGAGGGCGTCGGTGAGCGCCTGCTGATCGGGCGTGGTCACGGCAGCAGCACCCCCGCGTGCGTGGCGCAGCAGGCGCTGATCGAGCTGAGCAGACCCGCTCGGTATCCGGTTTGGCTCACCGCCAGGTCGGCGGCCGAGCGCTGCGACCGGGCCAGCTGCTCGCGCACCGCCGCGACCGTCGGCGGCGGGGTGGGCGCCGGGGGCGGGGGAACGGGCGGGGTATCCGACCGCGGCTTGGTGCCGTCGCCGTAAACGCCTACGGCGCGGTCGATTTCGGCGCGCAGCGCGTCGGCGTGCTCGGTGCGCTGCGCGGCGATCAGCGTCAGTGCGGGCGTGCGGTCGGGGGCCACGGCCACCGCCGCCTGCGCCCACACCGCGTCGGTGCGGGCCGACTGCTCCTGCCCCAGCAGCACATCCGGCGCCGCGGGCTCGTCCTCGGCGCAGGCCGCGGTGCCCAGCGCGACGGCGGCGACCGCGCCGCCGCCCGCGATCCGCAGCATCGAACGGCGGTTCAGCGCAGGAGTATTCGCCGCGGCTGACGGCCCGGTGAGGTGATGGGTGCTCGGCACGCCTACATCGTGCCAGGCATTGTCGCGGCCGAATCGGGCGAGGGGCGCCGACACGCGCCGATGCCGTTACGCACGGACGGGGGCGGGAAACTCGGGCGGGTTGGCTGGTCCTTTACACTCTGGCAGCGCGTTAGGCTAGAGCTGCGGCGGAGTATTTCGCCGCCGATGCGTGCTGACCAAGGCCGACCAGGACCGATACCGACAACTCCACCGCGTCACAACTGAACCAGGAGCCGCCCCACATGCCGATGCCTACCGAGGAAAGGGTGAGCCAGCTCGTTGCTGGGCTCGTCGAACGCCGAGGATTCGACCTCGAGGGCGTGTCGATCACGGCCGCGGGCGGGGCGCAGGCGCGGGTGCAGGTGACCGTGGACGGCGATCGGGCCATCGACCTGGACACGATCGCGGAGTTGAGCTCGGAGGTATCCCAGGCCCTCGACGACGCCGGTGATTTCGGCGAGACCCCCTACTTACTGGAGGTCACCACGCCGGGCGTCGAACGCCCGCTCACCGCACCCCGGCACTGGCGCCGCGCGCGCGGCCGCAAGGTGCACGTCACCATGCGGCCCGGCACGCCCGGCCCGGACGGTCCCGGCAGCTTCGACGCGCGCGTCGGCGCCGCGACCGACTCCGAGGTGGCGCTGGTGCTGGGAGGCAGACGAAAACCGCATCGCGTCACCGTGCCGCTCGCCGATATCGGCAGCGCCGTCGTCCAGGTGGAATTCTCCGCGCCCGGCGCGGTGGAAATGGAGCTCGCGGGGGGCGTTTCCCCCGGCCGACCGGAGCCGGGCGCCGACTCCGCGACGGATCCAGCAGATCCAGCAGTGTCCAGCCGAGTAGCCGTGTCGACCGAAGGGATCGTGGAATGAACATCGAAATCGAAGCCCTGCGGGCGATCGTCGCCGACAAGGGAATCTCGATGGAGACGGTGATCTCCGCGATCGAGTCCGCGCTGCTGACGGCGTACCGGCACACCGAGGGTCACCAGCCCAACGCGCGCATCGACATCAACCAGAAGTCCGGCGTGGTGCGGGTGATGGCCCGCGAGCTCGACGCCGACGGCAATGTCATCTCCGAATGGGACGACACCCCCGAGGGGTTCGGCCGCATCGCCGCCACCACCGCCCGCCAGGTGGTGCTGCAGCGGCTGCGCGACGCCGAGAACGAGAAATCCTTCGGCGAATTCTCCACCCACGAGGGCGATATCGTCGGCGGCGTGGTGCAGCGCGACGCCCGCATGAACGCCCGCGGCACCGTGGTGGTGCGCATCGGCAGCGAGGCACACGGCGCCGAGGGGCTCATCCCACCGGCCGAACAGGTCCCGGGCGAGACCTACGAGCACGGCGATCGCATCAAGTGCTACGTGTACGCGGTGTCGCGGGGCCCGCGCGGCCCGCAGATCAACCTGTCGCGCTCGCACCCCAATCTGGTGCGACGGCTGTTCGCCCTCGAGGTGCCCGAGATCGCCGACGGCTCGGTGGAGATCGTCGCGGTGGCGCGGGAGTCGGGGCATCGCTCCAAGATCGCGGTGCGCACCAACGTGCCCGGGGTCAACGCCAAGGGCGCGTGCATCGGGCCGATGGGGCAGCGGGTGCGCAACGTGATGAGCGAGCTGGCCGGGGAGAAGATCGACATCATCGATTACGCCGAGGATCCGGCCACCTTCGTCGGGAATGCCCTGAGCCCCTCGAAGGTTGTCTCCGTCACGATCGTGGACCCGGACGCCCGCGCGGCCCGCGTCGTCGTCCCCGACTTCCAGCTCTCGCTGGCGATCGGCAAGGAGGGCCAGAATGCCCGCCTGGCGGCGCGATTGACCGGCTGGCGCATCGACATCCGCAGCGACGCGGCCCCGGACGTGTCCGGTTCGGTGGGTACGGAGGCCCAGCACAACTAGGCGCAACCACCGTCATCATCCCGGAAATCAGGGTGCACGACCGGAATGCTGCTGGTGGGATGACATGTTGGTAACTAACCAGAGGGCTGGATGCGGAGATCGGGACATGGCAGCGGTAGAGTGGACGCAGGCTCAGCACGAGCCTCCGGTTTCTACGCGCTCCGCGCGGGTCGAGGCACCGCCCTCGGGTCCCGTTCGGACGTGTGTGGGATGCCGGAAGCGCGAGCTGGCCGCCGATCTGTTGCGGGTCGTGGCGCACTCGTCCGATGAGGACGGCGTTGCGGTCGTTCCCGATCCGCGGCACAGACTTCCCGGACGGGGTGCCTGGTTGCACCCCGCTTCGGCTTGTCTGAGCACGGCAGAGCGGCGCCGAGCGTTCGGCAGAGCGCTACGAGTGTCCGGAAAACTGGATATCTCAGCCCTGGAGCACTACATCGAGAACAGGCACGAGCACTCATGAGCACACCGTGAAGTACCAGCGATGATCGGCCATCGAAGATAATCGGAGGTCGTGCGGGCTTTCCGTCCACCGGGACGGACTGTCGCGCTCGACCTCTCAGTGAGGAGAGCAGTGGCAGGCAAGGCCCGCGTGCACGAGTTGGCGAAAGAACTCGGTGTCACGAGCAAAGAACTACTCGCACGGCTGAAGGAGCAGGGCGAGTTCGTGAAGTCGGCGTCGTCGACGGTGGAGGCACCCGTCGCGCGTCGGCTGCGGGAGTCGTTCTCGGTGAAATCCGCGTCGAACGGCACCGCGAAATCGGCCGCGAAGCCCGGTTCCGGCCAGGCCGGTCGCGCGGCGGACAAGCCCGCGACCCCCGGCCCGCGTCCGGGTCCGCGTAACGCCGCGCCCAGCCCGGCGGCGCAGGCCAAGCCGGCGCCGGCGCCCGCCGAGCCGTCCGCACCCGCGGCCGAGTCCGGCGCTCCCGCGCCGGGCGCCCCGCCCCGGCCCCCGGCGCAGCCCCGGCCGGCCCCCCAGCCCGGGCGCGTATT
>NZ_JARWQD010000391.1 GCF_029869545.1 Nocardia wallacei
GGTCCGAATTGATCCGCACCGCCGAACGCCACGCCCCCCCCCCCCCCCCCAGGGAGGGCCGCGGAGTCCACCCCGGGCCCAACCAGCCCCCGGTCAACCCCGGCCGCGCAGCCAACCCCCCCGGGTAGCCCCCCCCCCCCCCGCCGTCGATTTCGTCGCCATGTCGACCATGCTGGAACGTTGACCCTGGGTCAGGGTCAACCCTCAGTCCTCGGCGACCACGACCTGCACGTCGATATTGCCGCGCGTCGCGTTGGAGTAGGGGCACACCTGATGCGCGCGGTCGGCCAGGTCCTGCGCCTCGTCGCGGGACAGGTGCGGCAGCGACACCTCGAGGGTGGCCTCGAGCTGGAACCCGCCGGTCTCGTTCGGCCCGATGCCGACCTTCGCGCCGACCGCCGAATCATCGATATTCGCACCCGCCTGCTTGCCGACCAGCCGCAGCGCCGAGTGGAAGCACGCCGCGTAGCCCGCCGCGAACAGCTGCTCGGGATTGGTGCCCGCGCCGGTGCCACCCATCTCCCTCGGAATCGACAGCGCCACATCGACTTTGCCGTCGGTGGTGCGGGCGTTGCCGTCGCGTCCGTCGCCGGTGGCCAGCGCCTCCGCGGTGTACAGGACCTTCATGTCAGTTCTCCTTCGATCCGGTGTGGGCGGTGAGTGCCCCGGTCATGCGCTGCAGCATTTCCCGCAGCGCCGTGAGCTCTTTCACGGACAGGCCGGTGGCCTCGGCCATCGCCTCGGGGATATCGCACGCCTGTGCGCGCAGCGCGCGACCACGGCCGGTGAGCCGGATCTCGACGCGGCGCTCGTCGTCGGCCGAGCGGCTCCGCTCGATCAGCCCCGCGGCCGCCAACCGCTTCAGCAGCGGCGACAGCGTCCCGGAGTCCAGTGCGAGCGCGGCGGACAGCTCGCCGACGCCGCGGCCGTCGCGCTCCCACAGCACCAGCATCACCAGGTACTGCGGATACGTCAGGCCCAGCGCCTCGAGCTTGGGCCGGTAGACCGCCGTCATCGCCCGCGAGGCCGCGTACAGCGGGAAACACACCTGCCGGTCGAGTGCCAGTTGATCGGTCACAGCCACAAAAGTAGCCCGCAATTAAGTTGCGCACAACTTAATTGTCCGTGACCTATACCACGAGCGTCCCCGACAGGTGGTCGTAGGCCACGTAGGAGTGCAGGCGGACGCCGGTGACCAACGTGTCGTCGTCGGCGTAGAAGTGGGGGTTGTGGTTGATGTACAGGCCGCGTCCGCCCGGGGCCGGGCGGGGCATGCCGCTGTCGTCGAGTTCGGCGTCCTGCACGCCCAGCGTCACATACAGCCCGCCGTACCTGTTGACGAATTCGGAGACGTCGTCGTAGCCCAGCGTCGGCGCCGTCTCGACCACCTTGTCCGCGCCGACGACCCTGCGGAAGGTCGGGAGCCCGGCCGCCATCCACCGCGAACCGTTGTGCACCGCGGGCACGTCCTGCAGGTATTCGACCGTGGCCGAACAGTTGTAGGCCAGGGCGGTGTGCGTGGCCAGCGTCTCGAGCCGCGTCTGCGCCTCGGACATGTCCGTCTCGATCGCGCAGCGGATCGTGCCCCACAGCGTCACCCGCTCGCCGATGATGTTGAACCGGCCCACATCCTCCACATGCCCGATCGTCACCGTGATCGGATCGAAGGCGTCGAGCTGCCGGTACAGCTGCCCGATCCCGGTCATCACCGCACCGGCCGCGGGCATCGGATCGATACCCATCCACGGCGTCGACCCGTGCACCTGCCGACCCGTGATCACGATCTTGATCAGGCAGGAGGCCCCGAACTGGTTGCCGACGCGATATCCGATGTAGCCCTTGGGATACGGCGTGACGTGGAATCCGAACGCCATCGTCGGCTCGGGGTCGGCGCAGGCGCCGTCGTCGACCATCGCCCGCGCACCGCCCCGCTCGTCCACCGGCGGGCCCTCCTCCGCGGGCTGGAAGACGAAAAGCACGGTGCCGGGCAGGTTTTCGCGCGCTCCGGCGAGGACGGTCGCCGCGCCCATCAACATCGAGGTGTGGCAGTCGTGCCCGCATGCGTGCGACACCGGGAACGGGCCGCCGGGATAGTTCTCGTCCACCACGTGCGAGGCGAACGGGACCCCGCACAGATCCGGCACCGGCAGCGCGTCGATATCGGCGCGCAGCGCGATCACCCGGTCGCCGGGCCGCCCGCCGCGCAGCACGCCGACCACCCCGTGCCCGGCGACGCCCGTGCGCACCTCGTCGAGGCGCAGCGACCGCAAATGCTCCGAGATCAGCTGCGCCGTACCGGATTCCCGGTTCGACAGCTCGGGATGCTGGTGCAGATGATGCCGCCACCGCACCACCTGGTCGGCCACCGCCGCCGCGGCCCGGTCGAATCCCGCGTAGATCGCATCCTCTGCCATCGGGGCTCCCGATCGGTCGGTCCGGCGCCGCCGGATTCCGGTAGGTGGTTATCGAATGCCTTGTGGTGCTTCGGTATCGGGCAGGCTGGCGGGCAGCGGCACGCCGTCGACGACGGTACCGGTGACGTCCGCGCCGAGGTCGTAGTCGCTGCCGCGGAACGGATCACCGCGGTGCAGTGCCCATTGCACCTCCAGGCCGGGGTCGTGACCCCAGCGCCGCCGGGCATCGGTGAGGACGTGTTCGACCAGCCCGCCCAGATCCTCGGCGGATCTCTCACAGCGCAGCATCCCGTCGAGCATCCCCCATTCGGCGCTCCAGCCGAATTCGCCGGGGTCGACGTCGCGGAACAGGGCGATCTCGACGATCGTGGGCGGCTCCTCCGCCGTGGCAGGGTGCGGGTTCCCACGCGTGAACCGTGCCTCGGTCATGGCACCCGATACTGCCTGATCCATGTCGGAGTTCCGGGGACATCCGGCCCGTGTCCGATCGCGCCCGCCGCGCCTGCGGCGTGTTGCCGGGCGGTAGCGGGCGGGCGTGGTCTCATTCTCGGTATGAGCGGCTACCGGCGGTGGTGCAGATGACGTTTCGGAGTATCGACCGCCGCGGCATGCTGGGACTGGCCGTCGGACTCCCGCTGAGCCTGACGCTGGGCCGCGGCGCCGCGGCCCAGCCCGCGCCGGGCCTGCGCTACACGCTGACCGGCTTCACCAACAGCAGCGAATCCGACCTGTTCGTCTACGAATCGGCCGACGCGACCCGGTTCTCGCTGCTCCGCGCCCGCGCCTACACGCCGCCCACCGGGCTGATGCGCGACCCGTGCCTGCTCCGGCACGTCGACGGCGCCTACTACATCACCTACACCACGGGGTGGGAGGGCAATACGATCGGCTTCGCCCGCAGCACCGACCGCGCCACGTGGACCCACCTGTACGACTACACCGTCCCGATCGACGGAGTGACCTCGACGTGGGCGCCGGAGTGGTTCGTCGACTCGCGCGGCGGGGTCAACGTGATCGTGTCGCTGTCCGACGGCTACCGCTTCACGCCCCACCTGATGACCGCCACCGACGCCGGACTGCGCTCGTGGACCGCGCTCACGCCGGTGGCGGGCCTGGCCCCCGCGCCCGACGATCCGGACGCGTTCGGCTACATCGACACCACGATCGTGCAGGTGGGCCGCCGCTACGTCGCGTTCACCAAGAACGAGACCACCAAGCTCATCGAACTCGCCGTCGCCGACGCCGTGACCGGCCCGTACACCTTCGTCGCGACCGGCGACTGGGCCGGTTGGGGCGCACCGCGCGAGGGCCAGTCGGTCACCGCCCTCCCCGGCGGCGGCTGGCGCATCTACTTCGACGCCTACACCGAGGGCAGATACCTCTACAGCGACAGCCTCGACGGCTTCCGAACCTGGACCACCCCAACCGAACTCCCCGGCCTCTCCGGCACCGTCCGCCACGTCACCGTCCTCCGCGAACACCTCGCCCCCGAGACCCCGGAGTCGGCAGGCACCGCCCACTGACACACCGTCCGATCACGGATCGGCGGCCGGTGGCTAGTGTGGTGCTCGTGGCGGAGCGGCTGGTGGTTATCGGTGGGGACGCGGCGGGGATGTCGGCGGCGTCGCAGGCGCGTCGGTTGCGGTCGCCGGACGACCTGGAGATCGTCGTGCTCGAGCGGGGTGGGTTCACCTCCTACTCCGCGTGCGGAATTCCGTACTGGGTCGGTGGCGACGTCGTGGATCGCGAGGCACTCATCGCGCGGACCCCGCAGGAACATCGCGAGCGCGATATCGACCTGCGGATGCGCACGGAAGCGCTCGATATCGATGTCGCGACCGGCCGGGTCCGGGTCCTCGACCGCGAATCCGGCGCCGAATCATCGCTGGAGTACGACAAACTCGTCATCGCCACGGGCGCGCGGCCCACCCGGCCCCCGCTGCCCGGCATCGATGCCCCGGGCGTGCACGGCGTGCAGACCCTCGACGACGGCCAGGCCCTCATCGACACCCTCGAACACACCCGCGGCACGCGCGCGGTCGTCGTCGGCGCCGGGTATATCGGCGTCGAGATGGCGGAGGCGCTGCTGCAGCGCGGCTATGCGGTGACGGTGCTCGATCGCGGCGCCGAACCGATGTCGACGCTGGACCCGGACATGGGCGGCATCATCCGGGAAGCGATGCGCGGCATGGGAATTCAGGTCGTCGGCAAGACCGAGGTCACCGAGATCCGCACCGGGCCCGACGGCCGCGCCGCCGCGGTGGTGACCGAGACCGCAGAGTATCCGGCCGACGTGGTGGTGCTCGGCATCGGCGTCACCCCGGAGACCACGCTCGCGCGGGCGGCGGGACTGCCGCTCGGCGAATTCGGCGGCCTGCTCACCGATGCCGCGATGCGGGTGCGCGGTCACGAGAACATCTGGGCGGGCGGGGATTGCGTCGAGGTGCTGGACCTGGTGTCGGGGCGGCAGCGCCACATTCCGCTGGGCACCCACGCAAACAAGCAGGGGCAGGTCATCGGATCGGGTATCGGTGGCGGCTATGCCACCTTCCCCGGCGTCGTCGGCACCGCGGTCAGCAAGGTCTGCGATCTGGAGGTGGCGCGAACGGGCTTGCGCGAGAAGGACGCTCGGGCCGCGGGCCTGCAGTACGTCACGGTCACCATCGAATCCACCAGCCGCTCCGGCTATTTCCCCGGCAGCGCGCCGATGACGGTGAAGATGCTGGCCGAGCGCTACACCGGACGCCTGCTCGGCGTGCAGATCGTCGGCCGCGAGGGCGCGGGCAAGCGCGTCGACATCGCCGCCGTCGCGCTCACCGCCCGCATGACCGTCGAACAGGTGACACAGCTGGATCTCGGCTACGCGCCGCCGTTCTCGCCCGTCTGGGATCCGGTTCAGGTCGCCGCCCGCAAGGCCGTCACCGCGGTCCGAAAGCGCCACTAGGGCACCAGCAGTCGCTTCACCCACTCCAGGTGGTCGTCGAGTCCGGACGTCACGTACATCAGATCGGCGAACATCTCGGTGTATCCGCTGTCGGCCAGGGCCCGCACCGTCTCGAGCACCTGCTCGACCGTCGCACCCGCCGCGACGTTGACGCGGACGTAGGTGTGGATCGCGGACGGGTCCCGCCCCGCGGCCCGGGCGGCGTCGTCGATGGCCGCGCGCTGCCGCCGCAGCCCCTCGACATGGTGCAGGCGGCCGGGCACCTCGACCACCGCCAGCCAGCCGTCGGCCCGCTCCCCCACCCGCCGCAGACCCGCGGAGGTGAACGCCCCCAGGTAGATCGGCGGCCGCGGCCGCTGCACCGGTTCGAGATCGACCCAGGACGGCGGGATCGTCCAGCGCTCCCCCTGGTGTTCGACCGGGCTCGTGGTCCACCACTTCTCCAGGATGTCGAGCAGCTCGTCGAGCTGGGCGCCGCGGCGGCGGAACGGCGCGCCCGCCGCCTGGAACTCCTCCGGCGACCAGCCGATGCCGAGCCCCGGGATCAGCCGCCCGCCGCTGACCACGTCGATGCTGGTCAGCTGCCGGGCCAGCGGGACGGGCGGATACCACGGCGCGACAAGCACATTGCTGCCCAGCCGCGCGGTGCTCGTCACCGCCGCGGCCACCGTCAGCGCGACGAACGGGTCCAGGCTGGTCCGGAATTCCTCCGGGATCGTGTCGGTGCCCGCGTATCCGACGGTCGGATGGACCGGCGCGAGCAGCCGATCACCCACCCACAGGCTGCCCGCCCCCAGGCCCTCGGCGGTCGATGCGAAGCGGGCCACGTCGTCATAGGCGGCCCGACCGAACTGCGGCAGTGCGAATCCCAGCATGCCCGCCACCCTAGCGGGTGGAAACCAGTTCGTTCAATACTTGAAACCGACGGGTTCAAATATGTTCCGAGGCCCGCACACCGGACGATCACAGAATTAGGCTTGCCTTCCCTACTTTGCTACGGTGCTGGTCCGGCGTGGTAAGGAGTTGGCGGATGACCGGAGCGGACGTGGCGCTGGTGGCGCGCGGCCTCGACGTCGGCCACGGCGGCCGGGCGGTGCTGCGCGGCGTCGACCTGACGCTGCGAGCGGGCGAGGTCACGATCCTGGTCGGCCCCAACGGATGTGGTAAGTCCACCCTGCTGCGCACGGTGGCCGGACTGCTGTCCCCGCTCGCCGGTTCCGTGCACGTCGGCGACGCGCCGCTGCGCTCGCTGTCGCGGCGCGCGCTGGCCCAGCGGCTGGCGTTCCTGCCGCAGGCGCCGCTGGTCCCCGCCGGAGTCACCGTCCGCGAACTGGTCCGGCACGGCCGCTACGCCCACCGCGGCGCGTTCGGCAGGCATACCGGCGCCGATCGCGAGGCGGTCGAGTGGGCCCTCGAGGTCAGTGACGCGGCGGCGCTGGCCCGGTCGCGGCTCGACGAACTCTCCGGCGGCGAACGGCAGCGGGCCTGGCTGGCGACCGTACTCGCGCAACGCTCCGCGATCGTGCTGCTGGACGAGCCCACGACCTACCTCGATCTGCGGCACCAGTTCGACGTGCTCGACGTCGTGCGACGCCTGGCCCGCGAGCACGACATCGCCTGCGGCGTCGTGCTGCACGACCTCATGCAGGCCGCGGCGTACGGCGACGAGATCGTGGTCCTCGCCGACGGTGGTATCGCCGCGGCCGGTCCGCCGGACGAGGTGCTGACGCCCGACACCATCGGCCGCGCGTTCGGCCTCGAGGTCAGCGTGGTCCGCGACCCGGACTCCGGGCAACTCGCGTGCTTCCCGAGGCGACCCGATCCGGCCGCCTCGTCCTGATTCCCTGCACAGTTGGAGAGAACATGCGTCGTCTACTGCGCCTCTGCGCGGCCCCGATACTCCTGCTCGGCCTCGCGGGCTGCGGATCCGGCACCGTGAGCGATCCGGGCGGGTCGCATTCGACCGCGGCCGGTGCGATCACCGTGGACACCGCCCGCGGCCCGGTCTCCCTCCCCCGCCCCGCGACCCGGGTCGTCTCGCTGGAGTGGACCTACACCGAGGAACTGATCGCGCTGGGCGTCCCGCCGGTCGGCAACGCCGACAGCGCGACCTACTCCACGTGGGTCACCGCCCCGGGTGCGGCGCTGCCCGCGTCGGTGACCGATGTCGGCAAACGCAACGAGCCGAGCATCGAGCAGATCACGGCGCTGCGGCCGGATCTGATCGTGGCGAGCGAGGACCGTGTCGGCGCCGGATACGAGCAGCTGTCGAAGATCGCCCCGGTGCTGTCGTTCGACTACACCGTCGCACCGCAGCTGGAGACGATGCGGAAGAACTTCACGGCGCTGGCGACCGCGGTCGGCGCGCAGGACCGGGCCGCCGAGGTCCTCGGCCGGATCGATACCGCCGCATCCGATCTCGCGGGCAGGCTGGCCCAGGCCGGGAAGGCGGGGCAGGAATACGCTCTGGCGCAAGGCTATTCGGTCAACGGCGTGCCCTCGATCCGCCTGCTCACCGACGACGCGTTCTCCCCGCAGGTGCTCAACCGTGCGGGGTTGCGCAACGGCTGGCGGGGCAAACCCGACGACTGGGGCATGACCACGGTCGGTGTCGAGGGACTGACCCAGGTCCCGCCCTCGGTGACGTTCCTGTCGGTGGCCGCCGTCAACGACGATCCGTTCACCGGTGCCCTGGCGGGCAATCCGGTCTGGCGCGGCCTCGCCTTCGTCGGCGAGGGCCGCGCGAAATCGCTCGACCCCGGGACGTGGCTGTTCGGCGGCCCGCTGTCGGCGCTGCACCTGCTCGACGAGACGGCGAAGGCCCTCGGCGTGTGAATTCCCCTCGGACACTGCGGATCTCCCTGGTCTGCGCCGCGCTCACACTGTCCCTCGGCGCGCTGGCCGTCGTGCACCTCGGGCTCGGCGCCGCCGGGACCGGACCGGGGGCGCTGCTCGAGCTGATCACCGGCCACGCCTCCGCGGAAACCCGCGCGGTGCTGGTCGGCAGCAGGCTGCCGCGCACCCTGGCCGGTCTGGCCACCGGGATCGCGCTCGGTGTCGCCGGTTGCCTGATCCAGGGCGCCACCCGCAATCCCCTGGCCGCGCCCGACACCCTCGGCGTCAACGCGGGTGCCTACCTCGCGGTGGCGGTGCTGGCGTACTTCGGTTGGGACAGTGGGATTCTCGGCTCCGGCATCGCCGCATTCGCCGGTGGGCTGCTGGCCGTCGCGGTGGTGTATCTGCTTGCCGGTCGCGGCGTGCTCACCCCCGGGCGGGTGCTGCTGGCGGGCGCGGTGGTGGCGCTGGCCGGAACGGCCGCCGCGGAATTCCTGCACCTGCTCGACGAACAGGCCACGAGCGGTTTGTTCTTCTGGGGCAACGGAACTCTGCTGCAGACCGGGCTGCAGCGCCCGCTCGTACTCGGCGCGGTCATCCTCCTCGGTGGGCTGTGCGCCGCCCTGCTGGTGCGGCCGCTCGACCTGCTCGCCCTGGGCGACGAGGCGGCCGAGGCGCTGGGCGTGCGCGTCGGCCGCATCCGGCCCGCGGCATTGCTGCTGGCGGTCGTGCTGTCCGCGGCGGCCGTGACCCTGGCCGGGCCGATCGGCTTCGCCGGGCTCATCGCCCCCGTCGTCGTCCGGCTGCTCGGCATCCGGCAGCACGCGGCGCTGCTCCCGCTGTCCGGATTGTTCGGTGCGGCACTGATACTCGCCGCCGATTCCGCCGCCCAGCTGGCGTTCCCGCCGTCGGCGGGCTTCGGCGAACTGCCGGTCGGCGTGGTCACCGCACTGCTCGGCGGGCCGGTGTTCGTGCTGCTGGCGCGCCGGACGACGACCGGTGACGCCGACACCGGCGCCGCGGTGTCGGTCGCCCGTCCCCGGCGGGCGGCCGGGTACGCGGTCGTGCTCGCGCTGGGGCTGGCCGCGCTGCTCGCGGCGGCGGCGATCGGGCTGCGCGTCGGCGATGTCGATCTCGGCTGGGATCAGCTCGCGGCGGCGCTGGCGGGCACCGGCGACGATCTGACCGCCGCCGTGCTGTCGCTGCGGCTGCCGCGGATCCTGGTCGCCGCCGTCGCGGGCGCCTGCCTCGCCGCGGCCGGTGTCGCGGTGCAGTCGGTCGTGCGCAATCCGCTCGCCGAACCGGGCCTGGTCGGGATCACCGCCGGAGCGGCCGCGGGTGCGGTGCTGATGATCAGCGTGCTGCCCGCCGCCCCCGCCGTATTCCTGCCGTTGGCCGCGGGCATCGGCGGCGTCGCCACGCTGGCGGTGGTGATCGGAATCGCCCGCGACGACGGCGGACTCGACCCCACCCGGGTGATCCTGGTCGGCCTCGGTGTCACCGCCACGGCCACCGCGGCCGTGAACGCCCTGGTGGTCCACTCGCAGATGAATATCGCCGCCGCCCTCACCTGGCTGTCCGGCAGCACCTACGGCCGCGGTCTCACCGCCCTCGGCTGGCTCGCGGTGCCCGCGGCCGCCGCCGTCCTGCTCACCGTCGCCACCCGGCCGGTGAACCTGCTCGCCCTCGGCGACGATCTGCCCCGCACGCTCGGACTCGCGCTCGGCCGGGCGCGGATCCTCGTGCTCGGCGCCGCGGCCGTGCTGGCCGCCGGGACGGCCGCGGCGGTCGGCACCATCGGTTTCGTCGGCCTCGTCGCCCCGCATCTGGCGCGGCGACTCGTCGGCGGCAGCACGGCCCGGCTCGTCCCGATCGCCGCCCTGCTCGGCGCGACGCTCGTCGTCGCCGCCGACGCCCTCGGCCGTGCCCTGCTCGCCCCGGTCGAAATACCCGCGGGCATCGTGACCGCGCTCCTCGGGGCGCCGTATCTGGTCCTGCTCCTGCGCCGCACCGCCACGGAGTAGGAGGCTCCGAGATCCGGTGCACCCCACCGGAATCGATGGACGCCGATTCCGGCAGGGACCTCGGGCTCAGCGGGTGGCGATAATGGCCGAGCCGTGGCCGAACAGCCCTTGGTTCACCGCGATGCCCGCGCGGGCGTCGTCCACCTGACGACCGTCGGCCCGGCCGCGCAGCTGCCAGGTCAGCTCGCAGACCTGGGCGATCGCCTGCGCGGGGATCGCCTCGCCGAAACAGGCCAGCCCACCGCTCGGGTTCACCGGCACGCGTCCGCCCAGTGTCGTTGCGCCGCTGCGCAACAGCTCCTCCGCGCCGCCGACGTCGCAGAGCCCGATGTCCTCGTACCAGTCCAGCTCCAGCGCCGTGGACAGGTCGTAGACCTCCGCGAAAGACAGGTCGGCGGGCCCGATCCCGGCCTCCTCGTAGGCGGCGTGCGCGATGGCGGAGCGGAACGCGCGCGGCGGGGCCTGCACCGCCACGGCGGAATCCGTCGCGAAATCCGGCAGATCGAGCACGGTCTTCGGGAACGTCGGCGTGACCGTCGACAGGCCCCGGATGCGCACCGGATCGGTGACGCCGTGGCGGCGCGCGTACTCCATCGACGTCAGCACCAGTGCGGCACCGCCGTCGCTGGTCGCGCAGATGTCCAACAGCCGCAACGGATCCGAGACGATCGCCGAGGCGGCGACCTCCTCGGCCGACACCTCCTTGCGGTAGCGCGCGCACGGATTGTTCAGTCCGTGCCGGGCGTTCTTCACCTTGACCGCGGCGAAATCGTCCAGCGTGGCGCCGTGCAGCGCCATCCGCCGACGGGCATACAGCGCGAAGTAGATGGGGTTGGTCGCGCCGAGCAGATGGAAACGCAGCCAGTCCGGATCGTCGCGGCGCTCACCGCCGACCGGCTGGAAGAAGCCCTTCGGGGCGGCGTCGGCACCGACCACCAGCGCCACGTCGGTCAGTCCCGCGAGGATCTGGGCGCGCGCATTGGCGACGGCCTGGGCCCCGGAGGCGCAGGCGGCGTAGCTGCTCGAGATCCGCGCCCCCGACCAGCCCAGCGCCTGGGCGAACGTCGCGCCCGAGACGAAGCCGGGGTATCCGTTGCGGATCGTGTCGGCCCCGGCGATATAGCCGACGTCGCGGTGGTCCACCCCGGCATCGGCCAGCGCCGCGCGCGCCGCGACCAGCCCGTACTCGACGAAATTGCGCCCCCACTTGCCCCACTGGTGCATGCCCGCACCGAGGACGGCGATATCGCGGTTCGTCTCAGGCATCGATCGGCCTCCACATCCACACCGTGTGCTCGGCGTCCTCGTCCTCGTAGAGCACGCCGACGGTCAGCTCGACCCGCATGCCGACGGCCAGGTCGTCCACCGTGAGACCGCGCACCACCTGCCCGAGAATCACCATCTGCTCGACCTCGAGTTCCACCGCCGCCACGACGTACGGCTCGAACGGATCGGGCGAGACATACGGCGGGGGCGGCTTGTACCGGGCATCCGCGTAGGACCAGATGCGGCCCCGGGTCGAGAACAGGTACTCGGCCAGCTCGGAGCCGTCCTTCGCGCTCGCGCACTGCGGATTGCGGCAGGCCAGGGTGTTCCGCGGGAAGTACGGCGTCCCGCAGACCTCGCAGCGGCTGCCCACGAGGCGTACCGCACCGTCGTCCGCGGTGAACCAGTCGGCCACGGCAGGGCGTTGTTCTTTCTGCACAGGCCCGACGGTATAGGAACACGTTCTACTTTGGGGCCGGAATCAACTCCATCGGACGGCCTGCAGGCGCTGCTGCCACCGAATCGCATTCACCCTCGGAGCGCACGCAGGTGCCGCTGCTGCCGAATCGCATTCACCCTCGGAGCGCACGCAGGCGCTGTTGCGGGCGGGACAGGGATCGGGCGTGGCGTTGGATCCCGGCCCAGGGGTCCTCGCGTTCGGCGAGCCGGGCGGGGAGGTCGCGGATCGTGAAACCGTCGGGGCGCAGCCCGGCATCGTCGAGTTCCGCCCGATCCAGCGGGGTGGCGACCGGGGCGCCGCGGCGAGCCCGGACGGCGTACGGGGCAACGGCCGTCTGCGCGTACGCATTTCGCATCACATCGATGTAGACGCGATCACCACGCTTGTCCTTGCGCATCTCCACCGTCCGGTGCGCGGGATCGTCGGCGGCGACCACCTCCGCCACCTCGCGGGCGAACCCACGGACGGTGTCGTAGTCGGCGTCGGCGCGCAGTGGCACCACGACATGCAGGCCGCGCGATCCGGTCGTCTGCACATAGGTGGCCAACCCGAGGTCTTCCAGGACGTCTGCGCACGCCCGCGCCGTCGCCCGCACCACGGCGAAGTCGCCGCCGGACGGGTCCAGGTCGAACACCAGCCGATCGGGCTCGCGCCCCTGCCGCGACAGCCACGCATGCACGGTGACGCAGTCCTGGTTCGCCAGCCACACCAGCGCATCGGGGCGGTCGACGACCGGATGCACGACGGTCCCGCCCTCCTTCGCGACCTCGGCGCGGGCCATCCACCCGGGTATCGAACGCGCGAAATCCTGCTGGACGAAACCCTTTTCGCCGATACCGCGCGGATACCGCCACAGCGTCAGCGGCCGACCCTTCAGATGCGGCAGCATGACCTCCGCCATCGCGGCGTAGTAGTCGGCGAGTTCGCCCTTGGTGATCCCGTCGTCCGGGAACAGCACCCGGTCGGCGTGGGTGATCGTGATATCGCCGGTGGTCATCGGCCAGTCTCCCGCACGCGGGTCATGACAACTCGTCGGGGGTTCGCCCGGACAGGACCGATTCCGGCCGGGTGCGCAGCGGCTGACGCGGCGATCCCGCGTCGGCGTCGGACTTCTTGACCAGCAACCACGTCTCGTTCGTGGCGCCACGGATGCGGGTGAGGGCATACCCGCCGTGCAGCTTCTCCCCGTCGAGCGTGACGGACAGGTGCCCGCGCTCCAGCGCATGAGCCATGTCGTGGTCGGCGTTGTTGGTGTAGGTGCCGCTGTCCCACACGATGACGCGTCCGGCACCGTACTCCCCTTCGGGGATGACGCCCTCGAAGGTCTCGTACTCGAGCGGGTGGTCCTCGGTGCGGCGGGCCATCCGCTTGTCCTTCGGATCCGTCGACGGCCCCTTGGGCACGGCCCACGATACGAGCACCCCGCCGATCTCCAGCCGGAAATCGTAGTGATCGCTGCTCGCCAGGTGATGCTGGATCACGAAACGCGGCGCATCGCCCGCGCGGTGCGGCGATGCCCGCCCGCGGGGTTCCGGGCCCGTACCGGACCGCTTGTCCCGATATTCGTCCAAGCCCATAACCAGGCCCTACCCGCAGATCATCGGGAAAAACGTGTACCGGTCTTTCCGGCGAGCAGTTCGGCGAGGTGGGCGCCGCGCAGGTGCGACAGGTGCTGGATCTGGGTGCGGCAGGAGAAGCCGTCGGCGAGGATCACCGTGTCCGGTGCCGCGTCGCGCAGCGCGGGCAGCAGCTGGGTTTCGGCGACGGCGACCGATACGTCGTAATGCCCCCGTTCGGCACCGAAATTGCCTGCCAGGCCGCAACATCCGCCCACGGCCCGCACCTCGGCCCCGGCCCGCTCGAGCAGGCGGCGGTCGGTGTCCCAGCCGAGTACCGCGTGGTGGTGGCAGTGCGGCTGGGCCAGCACCCGCACGCCGGTCAGGTCGGGCAGCCGGTAGTCCTCGTCGCCGGTCAGCAGCTCCGACAGGGTGCGCACCGCGGCCGACACCGCCCGCGCCTGCTCGGTGCCCACCAATTCGACCAGGTCGGCGCGCAGCACCGCGGTGCACGACGGCTCGATCCCCAGCACCGCCATGCCCCGCTCGACATACGGGTGCAGCGCCGCGACGGTCTGTTCCAGCCGCCGCCGCGCGCCGTCGAGCTGGCCGGTGGAGATCCAGGTCAGCCCGCAGCAGACACTGCGCGGCGGGACGTGCACCCGGTAGCCCGCCGCGTGCAGGACCTCCAGCAGCGCGGTCGCGACGGCGGGGGTGAAGCTGTCGGTGAAGGTGTCGACGAACAGCACGACATCCTTGGTCCCGGTCATCGTCGCCCGCCGCGCGGCACGCCACGCCCTGCGGTCCGCGGAGTCGCCGATCGCCGGGATATCGCGGCGCGCATCGATGCCCGCCACCCAGGCGACCATCGGGCGGGTGGCGCGAATCCCGCTGAGCCGGTTGGCGAGACGGGGCATCCGGCGCGCGAGGCGCAGCCACAGCGGCAACCGGCCCAGCGAGTAGTGCGACCGCGGCCGGACCCTGCCCCGGTAGCGGTGATGCAGCACCTCGGCCTTGTAGGTCGCCATGTCCACGCCGGTGGGGCAGTCGGATTTGCAGCCCTTGCAACTGAGGCAGAGATCAAGCGCCGCATGCACTTCCGGCGCGGACAGGCCCGCCGGACCGAGGTGCCCGGTCACGGCGTCCTGCAGAATCCTCGCGCGACCGCGGGTCGAATCCTTCTCCTCGCCGGTGGCCTGGAACGACGGGCAGATGACCGTCGCCGAGGGATTGGGGGCGACACACCGGCCCACCCCGGTGCACCGGTGCACGGCCCCGAACAGACCGTCGGCGTCGTGCGGATACCGGAATGCCAGCGGCTGCCGCTGCGAAGGCGGTGGCACATAACGGATGTCGGCGGAGGCGGGCAGCGGATCGACGATGATGCCCGGGTTCATCAGGTTCCCCGGATCGAAGTGATGCTTGACCCGGCCGAACAACTCGAGCGCATCCGGCGAATACATATGCGACAGCAGCGCACTGCGGGCCCGGCCGTCGCCGTGCTCCCCCGACATCGAACCACCGTAGGCGCCGACCAGTTTCGCGGCCTCGTCGAGGAACTGCTCGAACCGGCCGCGGCCCCGCGCGTCGTCGAGGTCGAAATCGATCCGCACGTGCACGCACCCGTCGCCGAAGTGCCCGTACGGCACGCCCGTCAGCCCGTACCCGGTCAGCAACTCCTCGAACCGCGCGAGATACTGCGCCAGATGCTCCGGCGGTACGGCCGCATCCTCCCATCCCGCATGCGCGGGACGACCGCTCGGCGTCCGCGCCACCAGGCCGGAGCCGTCCTCGCGGATCTTCCACAGCGCCGCGGCCTCCGCCGCCGACCCGACCGGACGCCAGTCCAGCGCCCCGCTCGCCGACGCCACCGCCGCCACCTTCGACTCCAGCGCGGCCCGGTCCTCCCCGGCGAATTCGACGAACAACCACCCCGCCCCGCGCGGCATCCGCGGCACCGCGCCCGGCCGCACCGCACGCACGACATCGGTGATCCGGCTGTCGAGGCCCTCACAGGCGATGGGCGAGTACGGAAGTATGGCCGGAACCGCCGCCGCGGCCGCCACCATGTTCTCGAATCCGAGCACCCCCATGACCCGATGCGTCGCATCCGCCACGAGAGCGATATCGGCCTCGAGCACGACGCCGAGGGTGCCCTCCGACCCGACGAACAGCTTCGTCACGTCGAACCGGTGCTCCGGCAGCAGCGGGTCGAGGGCATAGCCGGACACCTGTCGCCCGAAGCGCCCGAATTCGGACCGGATCGTGGCCAGCGAACCGTCCACCGTGGTCCGCAGCGATTCCAGCACCGGCGAGGCGGCCGCGCCGGGCCGGGCGAGACTGCCGAGCCGCAGATGTTCCCCCGCCACGGTGACCACGTGCAGCCCGCGGACGTTGTCGCTGGTCCGCCCGTACCCCAGCGCCCGGGACCCGCACGCGTTGTTCCCGATCATCCCGCCCACCGTGCACCGCGAATGCGAGGACGGATCCGGCCCGAACCGCAGCCCGCGCGCCGCCGCACGGCGCTGCAGGGTGGCATGCGCGACACCGGGTTGCACACGCGCCGAACGGCTTTCGGCATCGATGGCCAGCACGGAATCGAGGTACCGGCTGTGGTCGATCACGATGCCGGTGCCGATCGCATTGCCCGCGATGGAGGTTCCCGCCCCACGGCTGGTGATCGGCACGCCGTTCGCGGCACAGGCCGCCACCACCGCCTCGACATCCTCGGTGCGGCGCGGGAACGCGACCGCGCCCGGCGGCACCCGATAGACCGAGGCGTCCGAGGAGTACAGCGAGCGGGTCAGCGCACTGTCGTCCGTCTCGATCCCGCGACCGTTCAGCGCGGCGACGACCGCGGCCACGGCATCGGCACTCGGGCGGGGACGAGACACATCCACGGCAGCTCCTCACGGTGTCGGTGCGAACTCGGTCGGCCCTCCGGGCTCCACCCGACTGTATCGGCCGCCATTGCCCGGGCGGAATTGTGATCACGCTGGTCCTATCGGTGGTCACCGGGCACGGTCCGGCCTAGCTTGAAGCGCCAGGCTCGCCCCTCCTGGCTTCCCGTCACGAAGTGAGGACATGGTGCAGCCAACGCCCTGGCAGGCGAACAAGATTCGGCAGCGTCCGGTGCTGGTACTCGACGTTCCCGGCGGCCGAACCCGCCGATCCCGGTGGCGGGCGGTGCGGTCGGCCCTGGCCGGGCGGTGGGGATTCGGCTGTGCCGCAATGGGAAACACCCTCGTGCTGGCCCTGTTGTTCGCGCCGTGGCTCACCGCCGCCGGGTTCGACGGCAAGGTCCGAGTCGACGCCTTCGGCAGGATCGAGGCGTCCACCCTCCTCATGAACGCCTGGGCCCATTCGCCGCCCGATATCGCAAAGATCAACGGCGGCTGGGGAATTCTCGCCGCGGCCGTCGGCGTCCACACCGTCCTGGTCGCGCTGGCCGCCCTCCGATTCCGCACCCGGGCACTGACCCGGTTGGCCACGGCCTCCACCGTGGCGTCGGCGCTGTCGACCCTCACCGCCCTGCTCTACCTGAACAGCCACGCTCCCGAGGTGAAGGCCATGGTCGGTCTCAGCCACGACCTCGGCGGCCAGATCGGCTGGCTGCTGAGCGACTACTTCGGCACCAGCCAGTTCGCCCTCCCCGGCAGCCGCCCGATGACCTACACCAACGCCACCCTCACCCCCTGGCCGCTCCTGGCCCTCGCCCTCGCCGTCGCCTCCGCCGTCGCCGTCGTCATCCAGTGGCTCCGCGGCTCCGGCCGCGGCGAGTGAGAAATGTGACCGTGGTGTAAATCACGATCTTGGAGGGCTTTAATGCATGGCGGGAGGTTTGCGGCGAGGTTAGCGTGGGTACCGCGAGCGCGACCTCGATCATCGCCTCCGCTCCCGCGGAGACGTGCGGTCGACGTCGGCGGGCCGAAACACCCACTTCGGCAAGCCAATTCGTCATGCCATCCGATACGCGCGAGCACCCCGACATCATGCGATACGCCGACCAGACTCGGCGGCGTCTTCGCGTGGCCCGAAAGTACCGACGACCGAAGCGAGGTGGAGTAGCGATGGACCGGCACAACGATCGTCCGATCGTCGTCGGAGTCGACGACAGTCCGTCCGCGATACCCGCCGCGCGCTGGGCAGCGGACCTCGCCGCACGCGAGCAGGCACCGCTCCTGCTGGTCAGCACCATTCCGGCCCCCGACTATCCGGTGCCGACCGGAAGCCGCGCGGAGCGGGACCTGCTGCGGACGTTTTCGGCGGTGGCACGGCGGCGGGCCGAGCACGTGGCCGATGCGGTCCGGCGTGATCAGCCGAACCTGTCCGTCCGGCAGCTCCCGAAGGTCGGCGACCCGGCCCGCGAGCTCGTCGCCACCAGCGCCGATGCCCGCATGGTCGTGGTGGCCGGTCCCGACGCCCGCCGGTTACCGGCCCTGCTGACCGGATCGCTGGCCGAACGCGTCGCCGAGCGGTCGCGCTGCCCGGTCGCCGTGTGGCACGGCCGCCAGGACGATCCGCTGTCGGACCGGCGCCCGGTGCTGGTGGATCTCGGCGCCGCGGCCCGCACGGGCCCGATCGGCAATGCCTTCGAACTGGCCGAACTGCTCGATGTCGATGTGATCGCCATGCGCGCCTCGACACCGCCCCGGCGCGAGACGACGCGACTGTCCCCGCAGCAGCGCAATGCGATGCGCACCGAGCAGCTAGTCGCGGGCTGGCAGCAGAGGTACCCGAACGTGCACGTCACGAACGTCGTCGAGCCGGATCCGTCCGCCCGGACGCGGGCCGCGCGGGCGGGCAACGCGCAGCTGGTGGTGTCCGGAGACCGCCGCGGCAACCGGCTGACCGGCATGCTGTCCCGGTCGATGAGCCAAAACCTGATGTACCGCGCCCCGTGCCCGATGATCCTCTGCGACTGATCCGTCCACCCGATCCTCCGCCACTTCCACCACCGACCCGGCATCACCGCGGTTCCGCGACACTCCGCGCCGCACCGCGCGCGTGGAGTCGACCGGCCGCACCACCGACTCCGGTCACGTTCTGTCATCGCGCAACGTCAGTGGGGCAGAGCGGCATTCGGCCGCTCCGGAACTCCGAGAAGGATGCACCGTGACCTTGCGTATGACCAATCCCTTCTACCAGCTGCCCGAGGCGGGCCGAGCCATTCCGGTCGCCCTGGAGAAGGCCGTCTTCACCGGCGGCGTCCCCCGTTCGACGCTGGCGATCGCCGCGATGCGGGCCAGCCAGATCAACAAAGGAAGCGCCTGCCTGTGGGCCGAGGTGCAATTGGCGAAGAAGGAAGGCATCACCGACGATCAGCTCGCCACCGTCTCGGCGTGGCGGAACGCGCCGTACTTCAGCGACGCCGAACGTGCCGCACTCGCCTTCGCCGAGGCGATCACCGGTATGGCGCACCGCGGCAGCGACATGATCTCCGATGAGCTGTGGGCGGAGCTGGCGCGCCATTACGACGAGCGGCAGCGCGCGGCGCTGACCCTGTGGCTCGCCGGCGGAACCATGTTCAACATCGTCAACAGCGTCGTCCGCGAACCCGCCGGACAGACCTGGGACAACGGCACCGACCAGGTCGGCTGAGGATATGGAGAAGACGACGGGTTCACGCATGCCCAACCCACAGCACCTGGTCCCAGAATTGGGCACGGCGGCAGGGGCGATGTTCCAGGCCACCGGCAACGGCTCGATTCCGCGCGCCACGATCGGCCTGGTGCAACTGCGCGCCGGTCAGATCGTCGGCAATACCTATCTGGCGGTGCTGCACGCGGGCAATCTGCGCACGGCCGGGGAATCCGAGGAGCGCATCACCGCCGTAGCGACCTGGCACGACGCCCCCTATTTCACCGACGCCGAGCGCACCGCCCTCGCGTTGGTGGAGGCCGTGCTCCAGCCCTCGGTACACGGCGAACGGGTGTCGGATGCGCTGTACGCCGAGGCCGCCGAGCACTACGACGCCCAGGCGCTGGCCACCCTCGCGATCGCGATCGGCCAGGTCAACTTCTTCGTGCCATTGGCCCTCATCGGCAAACCGCTGCCCGGGTGCCCCCCGGAAGATCAGTGGACTCGATAGCACGAAATGCATTCCGGGGCGGCCGATCTCGGCCGTCCCGGAGTCGTCGCACCACCGATACTCGCTCGGTCCTTCGGCGCGGGTTGATGCGCGCCGCATCCGAAACCATTGCGTAAGAACATGGTTCGGGTCGCGCGGGTCGACTAGCCGAAGGCCAGGGCCACGAAGAGCACCGCCGTACTCAGGAACAGCACCACCGTGACAACCCACGCGGCGAGGGTCCGCGATCTTCGCGGGAAAACGAACGGTAGGCCGACAGCGGCGACTACCGCGGCGGGGACGGACAGTATCGTGGCGAAGATCAGGCGATAGCCGTGCGGATCGGCGGCGGGGTCGGTCGACCAGCGGGAGTCGAGCACAACCAGCACGCACAGTACCCAGATCGCGCCCGCCGCAACGCCAATGGCACCGGCCACCACCGTCGCGGCGCGCTCGAGTCCCGAGACCGACACCTCGCTCAGTCCTTCGGCGCGGGGTTGATGGTGTCGCCGTCCCAGCTCAGGTCCGACTTCTCGGTGATCTCGAAGGATTCGAAACGGTCGTCGGCCAGGACCGCGTCGATCAGGGTCCGAGGTCCAGCCACGATCGTGGAATCGATGTCGATCTCGCTGGCCACGACCCAGGCGTGGTCGGCGGGCCAGAGCAGCTGGGGCATCGATCCGGGGAAGTCGGTGGTCCATCCCAGGCCCGCCGTATAGACCCAGGCGGGGTCGGCGAGTTCGGAAAGACTGGTGTCGAAGAGCACGAAATCGCGTCCGGGCCATCGCAGGAAAGGCCCTGACCGCATGGCCCGTTCGACCTCCGGCACGACGGAGGCGGCCAGCTCGGCGTCGATCCGGGCCCGCTCGCGCTCGAGTTCCTGCGGGTCGTCGTCGGTGGACGCGACGAAAACCACCGCACCCGAGGACGTGTCATCCATCGAGCCGAACCCGTCCCACACTCCCGCCGTCACCTCCTCCGGCGCCTCGGTGGCGGCACGGAGGTGGACCGTGAGCGCGGCCAGCAGGTTCGGGTCGAACCATCCCAGTTCGGTCTGGCCGACCTGCCAGCCGTCGTCGAAAGACCTCGCCGCCTGGTCTTCACCGTCGGTGAGGTTGCGCCACTGCACAAGTGGATGCATGACTTTGCCGTTGCGCGCGGCGACCTCGGCCCACGACCACATCGCCTCCTCCACGATCTCGGGACCGCCCCACTCGTCGGTGACCGTGGCATCGAAGCGGATCGCCTCCACCGGATGCAGGATCCGTGCATAAGCGTCGAAGCCGGTACCGGTGATCATGCCGATGCCGTCCCTGCGGACGCGCGCCAGCAGCCACCGACCGCGCTCGACATCCGTCGTGACCTTCACCCCGCCAGCCTAGGCAACAACGCCCGGCGAGCACCTCCGATGCGGACGGTAATGAACTCTCACAGAGCGAACGCGCGATGAATTCGGCAGAGTCACAACACTTCCGGCGAATGCTGTTACCGCGGTTCACGGGATCGTTACCGTATGTGTCCCGTGATCGGCACGCTCGAGTGCGGAAGGAAGGGACCGTGACAGGTGACCGTGTGATTCAAGTCGGCCGCATGGCGTCGGGCCAGCTGTTCACGTCGCCGCTGCAGGACGTGCGGTCGGTGTCGCGAAAGATGGTCGGGCACTTCGCAGAACATGTCGCCCCGTGCGGAACCCTGCCCGGCGAGGCGTTGCGCGGAGATGTGTCCACCGTGACCCGGCTGTGCCTGGAACTGGCGGTCGACATGTTCGACGGCGGCGACCCACCGGCGGCGCTGGCGCGATTGGAGTCGGTGGCCGCACAGTGGGCGCGGGAAGGGATCCCGCTCGACATCATCCAGCAGGCGGTGCACGAAGGGTTCCGGCTCGGCGCGGACCTCATTCACGCCAGGGCCACCCCGGCGGATTTCACCTCGGTCCGCGACGGGGCGCGCCGTCAACTGGATGTGCTCGAGCTGATCACCGTCACACTGACCCGCGCCTACATCCAGGAGCTGCGGTCGGTGGTCAGCGAGCACCACACCGCCGCACACACCCTGACGACGGCGCTGCTCAGCGGCCATTCGGATTCGATCATGGCCCGGCAGTGCGGCATGGGCATCGCCGATCGGTATCACGTTGTCGCGGTGGCCATCGCGGCGCATCCGGAGGAAAACCTGCCGGGCATCAACGTCGATGTCGTGGCCCGCCGCAAGCTGCGCCGGGTCCAGGCCGCGCTGGCCACCAGTTGCGGCGACACGGTGCTGTCGCTGATGAGCGTCACCGGCGGCACCGTGCTGATTCCGGCCTCGGTCGTGGAGGACGCCGACCTGGACTCGCTCATCGCGACCTTGACCGCCGCCGCCGAGACCGGCATTCACGCCACCACCCTGCCCGCCCCTGTCGCCGCGATCCCCGACGTCGCCCATCAGGCCCACCAGCTACTCGACACGGTGCACAGCCTGCGGCGCCCGCCGGGCCTGTATCGACTGGCCGACGTGGCGCTGGAATACCAGATCACCAGGCCCGGCCCGGGCCGCGACGCTCTGCGCTACCTGCTGGACCCGCTCGACGACCATCCCGAACTCCTGCAGACGCTGGCCTGCCACCTGGCGAACAACTTCAACCGCCAGCGCACCGCGAGCACCATGCACATCCACACCAACACCGTCGACTACCGCCTCAAACGCATCACCCAGCTCACCGGCTGCGACCCCACCACCCCGAACGGCCTGTGGTACCTACGCTCCGCCCTCACCGCCCGAAATTACGCCGGTGAGACCTCGTAGTGCCGGGGACGCCGACCAGCAGGCGGAAATACCAAGGGGCGACCAGAGTTTCGAAGACCTCGCGAGGCTTCGCGCGGGCAGATAGTTCGCCCACGGTCTCGGCGATCAGGACGTACGGGTGCCCCAGCGCCGGTAGACGATCCGGATCGAGTCGCGGCTCTCGAATTCCTGTTTGATACCGAAACAGGCACGTGCAGAAGGCAATTCGCGCGGCATGTCGCATACGTCTTCGCTATCTTGATTACCAGTTGCCGTTGAGGTCTCAGGGGGGCGTATGCCTGATATCAACCGTGAGAGGCGCCGTGGGTGGGCCGAGCAAAGACTGGCCGCGGTCCCACATCTAACCGCTGAGCAGCGCCGTTTCCTATCGATCCCGTTGGTGGAGCGCCGATGGCATTTACTGATCGACCGTACGACGCCCCGGAGGGATCGGGCCGCGGCATTCACGATCGGTCCGACGGGGGTCTATGCCTTGGTGTTCACCCAGACGGTTCCAGAGCGGGAGTGGGTACGTGGCATCCGCAGTCGTGCCGAGGAAGTCTTTGCGGGTGTCGCCTTCGGGCGTCGTCAGTATGTACCGCACATGCTCGAGGTCATGCTCCTCATGCCGCAGGCGGTCCGAACCGCCGCACATGATCCATTCGTGTCGGTGGACGAGTCCACGATGCGGCAGACATTGCTGACCGGTGAGAACACACTGTCGACACGATGGATCGGCCAGATCGCCGCCACCGTCGCAGGGCGAAGCGGCCGATTCGAATGGATCAGCTCAGAAGAGGCGCCGACTGCGGAAACCGTTGTCTCCGAGGGCCTGTTCGGTGCCGACGAGGTACGGGGGGATGAGCGCAGCAAGGTGCTCGGACGCCCGTTTCAGGAATGGATGACGTTTCTGGACCCCGACCAGATCAGTCACGTGAACGTCAGCTTCACCGGCCCGGCACGGTTCAGTGGCCCGGCGGGTACCGGCAAGTCGGTGGTAGCCCTGCATCGGATGGCGCGCTTCGCCAAGCTGAACCCCGGCCGACTGTTGTTCACCAGCTTCGTGAAAACCCTGCCGTCCTACCATGAATCGGCGTTTGCGCGGCTGGCACCGCAAGGGATCGACCGTGCCGAGTTCATCGGTTTACACGCCTGGACCATGCGCTTCTTGAACCGCCGCAGCGTGCCCTATCGTCTCGGCGACGACGAGGCGTACGAGGATGCGTTCGCCCGCGCTTGGACCAAGGCGCGCCATGCGCTCGGGAACATCAAGGACACCGACTACCAGTATTGGAAGGATGAGGTCGATCGGGTAATCAAGGGACGCGGCCTCCGAACCGTCGAGGAATACAAGGCTGTCCGCCGGTCCGGCCGTGAGGGAGTCGTACTGGGCCCAAACCAGCGGACCGATGTATGGGACCTGTTCTATCAGCCGTACCAAGCGCGGCTGAAGGATCGCGGGATCGATGACTTTACCGACGTGATCAGAAAAGCCGTCGACGAGCTACGGGATTGTCCACTCGATGACTCGGAGAGTTACGGCCTGGTCGTGGTCGACGAGGTGCAGGACTTCACCCTGCTCGAGCTGAAACTTGTGCACCGAATAGCCGGCGGTGGACCGGATGCCCAGCTGCTACTGGTCGGTGACGGCCAGCAACAGGTGTATGCCGGTGGATGCAAGCTCTCCGAGGCCGGTATCCCGCTTCCTGGCGGCCGCGGACGGGTTTTGCGGACGAACTACCGTAACCGGGAAGCCGTGCTCCGATTCGCCCAACGGGTCGAGGCGAGCAATACCGTCGATGACCTCGACGGCGGACCCGGATTCGCACTGCGTGACAGCGATGCAGTGCTGCCCGGCGGCAACGCGGAGGAGAAGGTTGTGCGTCGCGCGGACATCGATGACGAACTGATACTCGCGATCAAAGAATCCGGTTACGTCGCCTCGGACGTTGCAGTGATCGTCGGCAGCCGCCGAGATGCCCTGCATTACCAACGCGTACTGGAACACGCCGGACTGTCGACGCTGCCGCTGGACCGATACGACGGCAGCCAGCATGCCCACATCAAGGTCGGCACCGTGCACCGGGCGAAAGGAATGGATTTCGCGGCAGTCTTCCACATCACCGAGAAACAGAACAAACCGTTGAGTGAACTCACCGGCGGTGCCCACGATCATGCCGCCCTCCTCGCCAGGCAAGCCCTCGTCGCAATGAGTCGCCCCCGCGACTATCTGTGGGTGGCATACCTGACGGATTGAGACCGGGACCGCGCATTCGTCGGTCACAGCCCAGCGGCCTGAAGCCCCTGCTCCAGATCGGCATAGGTGTAGTACGAGGTCTCGTCCTCCTCTGCACGGACCGCTTCCAGAAACTCCCGGAACAACGCACCCCGAGAGTCCCCGAGTTGCCCTGTGCCGTGGAACAACTGGACCGCCAGTCCGAGCATGTCGATGGCCTGACGGCACTGCGCATTGCCGGACCAAGCCGACAGGGCGGCCCGCAGTTCGCCGTTGTTGAGGAACCGGGCGTATTGAACCAACAGGCGACCGACTTGTTCAGCAGCGCGATACGACCAAGCGTCACGAAGGCTCTGCAGTACCGCCGACACGAAATAGGGATCGGGATCTGCGGATGTGAGAACGGACATCCGATGCATCGGTTGCAGCGCGCTGAGCCGGACCTCCAGCTCGGGAAGCTGTTGCCGAACGAAAGGACTACGTGCCAGAGCCATGGCCGCGGCGACATCACCAGGCAGCTGGTCCCACTCGGAGTCCGGAATTCGGGCGTAGATCATGTTCTCGAGCCGGGTCACCAGTGGCTGATCGAGAACATCCCAGAAATAGTCGTGCGCGCCGAGGCGAATCAACGCTCTCAATTGTGTTGCGCCATCGAGCGTTTGAAACCTGTCCGTGAACTTGGACATCACCGCCCGGACCAGTTCGCGATCCCGCTGAGCGAAAGCGTCCAATGCGACCGCCATGCGGTCGGCGTGATCGATCGCAGACATCCGTCCGGCCGGATCTAGTTCCAGCAGCGCATGTTTGGCCGCGAATTTCACCAGATTGGTGCGCGCAGCAGCGCGAACACGATCGTAGAAGGCGGCCTGTATGTGCGGCGTGCTCGCTACGAAATACGGGTCACACACGTAAGTCGCGAACTCCTCCACCACCTTTCGCCCCTGAACCGGAGGGTGGATGAGCAAGTTCGTCAGAGCTACCGCGAGGTGTCCGCGAGCGACCTCCGGCCGCGGCTGGTACACGTCATCGAGAGTCCTCAGTGACGGATGGACGCTCAGGTTGCGGTCCTCGCGGATCCGTGTCAGCTCCCGCTCGCCGATCGTGTCGATCAGCTCGAACCGAACGGCCGTACCCAGCAAGCCATTCTCGATCTGCTGCATCGCACGCACCCCGTCCTGGGTCAGGCCCTTCTGCCGCGCAGAGTCGAGGCCGTCCCGGAAATCGACGGCCTGCTGATCTCCGGCATCGGCGAGTTGTACGAGCTTCGTAATGATATCCGCGGTAATCGCCGCCCAAGTCGTAGCGATGCACGCACGAATCGCACCGGCGTTGTAGCAACGCCACGCTTCCTCAGCCAGCGACCGGACCTCCGGGTTCCACACCTGTGCTATCAGCGTCTCCAAGTCGGCCAATCTCAGCCCTCCCTCCCCGTTGGCTTCGATCTTCAACCATACCGCCGCCGACACCACTTCGAACGCGATCACGCTGGTCAAGCGCATGGACCTGGGTTGCTCCGCACGTAATCGATTAGCCGCCCCCAGGCGCAGCCTCGCCCACGACGCGGAGGCCGCACTGGCGCAGCCAGCCGAAACAGACCTCTACAAACCGAGTGGGCGCAGAGGGGTTCGAACCCCCGACCGCTGGTGTGTAAAACCAGTGCTCTACCACTGAGCTATACGCCCGGGCCCACCACGAGCTGTGGAGGGCGTGGGTGCTGGTTGCCATGGGGTGGCGACGCAGCGGGTTATGAATCTAATGCAGCGAGCGCTTTCTCCCAAGCTGCCTGGTCACGGGGCTCGCCGGGGCCGTTCATTTCGGCGAAGCGGATGATGCCGTCCTTGTCGATGACGAAGGTGCCGCGGTTGGGGAAGCCGGACTTCTCGTTGAAGACGCCGTAGGACTGGGCGACGGCGCCGTGTGGCCAGAAGTCCGACAGCAGCGGGAAGGTGTAGCCCTGCTCCGCCGCCCAGATCTTGTGCGTGGGCGGCGGGCCGACCGAGATCGCGAGGATCTCGGCGTTGTCGTTCTGGAACTTGGGCAGCTCGTCGCGCACCTTGCACAGCTCACCCTGGCAGATGCCGGTGAACGCGAGCGGATAGAACACGAGCAGCACGTTCTTGTGCCCGCGGTAGTCCGCCAGGCGCACGTCCTGGTTGTTCTGGTCCTTCAGCGTGAAATCCGGTGCGACCGTGCCCTCTTCGAGCGGCATGCGCAGTCCTCCTGTGATCGATGGCCGCATGCGAGCACGGCTGTCACGCGGACAGCACTGCCGGCGAGCGGCACGGTCCCACTCGGGTCACAACCCTAGTCGAGCGATCGGTCAGCGCTGTTTCGAGGGCGTCTTGGGCTGCATCAGCTTGGTCCCGGTCCAAACCCCCAGACTGACCGGCGTGGTCGATGTCAATCCCGCGGTCGGCGCCGACTCGGCGATCTCGCTCGGATCGACATGGCCGGGCTGGCCCGTCTTGGGAGTCAGCACCCAGATGACACCGTCGTCGGACAGCGGGCCGATCGCATCCATCAGCTCGTCGGCCAGGTCGCCGTCCCCGTCCCGCCACCACAGCACGACGGCGTCGACCACCTCATCGGTGTCCTCGTCGACCATCTCGGAGCCGATCACATCCTCGATGTCCGACCGCAGGCCGTCGTCGGTGTCCTCATCCCAGCCCAGCTCTTGAACCACCATTCCGTGTGAAATGCCAAGCTTCTGAGCGTTGTTCTGCGCGTCCGCCGCGGCGACCACGGTGGTGTCCTCCTCAACTGCCGACAATAGATAGTTGCAAGCGAACATGGTTATCGGCCGCAGCGCAAGCCGATCCGCCCAAAAGGTCCCCGAAATGTCGGGAACGCCGCCGCCTCAGCGCGCGGGGCAGGCATCGCGTACCGCGGCGAACGCGTCGTTGACCCGCTTGCTGGCGTCGTTGAGCGGTCCGACGGGCGCGGTGTAGGTCATCTTGCGGGCCTCACCCGCCAGTTCCCGGGCCGCCACCGCGTAGGCGGTGAACTTCTGCGCCAGGTCCGCGGGTAACGCCGGGCCGGACGACTGCACCCGGGTCTCCACGGTGTGCGCGGCGTCCTCCCAGGTCTGTGCGGAGGTGTCGCGCTTGGCGTCCTGGTCGGGCGCGTTGGCGTCGTGCGCGTCGACGAACTCGTTGTACTTGTTCGTCGCCGCCCCGGCCATGTCGCGGAACGGGGTGCAGTTGTCGCTGACGGCCTTCGCCTCGGCCGCGGCCTTCTGCGAGGAGGTCGCCGCCGCCGAGGACGACGCCATCTCGGTCCGGAACGCCGACGCATCCGCCTGGTTCACGGTCGCGGTACCGTGGATTGAGCTGGAGCATCCGGCTACCACTAGTCCCGTGCCGACCGCCACGGTCGCGCACGCCAATCCGAACCCGCGTGGGTTCAGCAGTTTCATCGTCCTCCCCGCTTCTCGATCCCTCGGCGGTGGTTCCATCTGGGGGCGTTCGCGGTGCCCGGTGACGCCGGCACGAACATCGCGGTCGCCTGGAGAACGGTACTGGATTTCCGGCTGACATGATGACCTGGGACGCATCATCGGCGAGGATGTGAGATGCGCCCCACTGCGTGACGGATAGCCCGCCCACCCGCGGCTACCCGGGGTTAGAGCCATCAGCTTGTCCACCCCTGTACGAGGAGCTTTGATTTTGACAGATCTGATGCACCCGAAGTCGTCGAGTTCCAACGCCAACGGCACGCCCGCGGGCGCGGAGCCGGCAAGCACGCGACCGGCCGGGGCTCGTGTGCGCGTGATCCGCGAGGGGGTGGCGTCCTACCTACCGGACATCGACCCGGAGGAGACCAGCGAGTGGCTGGAGTCCTTCGACGAGATGCTCGACCGCGAGGGCCCGGGCCGCGCGCGCTACCTGATGCTGCGCCTGCTCGAGCGCGCCGGTGAGCGCCACGTCGCGATCCCCGCGCTGACCTCGACCGACTACGTCAACACGATTCCCACCGAGAACGAGCCCTGGTTCCCCGGCGACGAGGAGGTCGAGCGCCGCTACCGCGCCTGGATCCGCTGGAACGCCGCGGTCATGGTGCACCGCGCGCAGCGGCCGGGTATCGGTGTGGGCGGCCACATCTCGACCTACGCCTCCTCGGCGGCGATGTACGAGGTCGGCTTCAACCACTTCTTCCGCGGCAAGGACCACTCCGGCGGCGGCGACCAGATCTTCATCCAGGGCCACGCCTCCCCCGGCATCTACGCCCGCGCGTTCCTCGAGGGGCGGCTCACCGAGGATCAGCTCGACGGGTTCCGCCAGGAGTACAGCCACGGCGGCCCGGGGCGCGGCCTGTCGTCGTACCCGCATCCGCGCCTGATGCCCGACTTCTGGGAATTCCCCACCGTCTCCATGGGTCTCGGGCCGATGAACGCCATCTACCAGGCCCGGTTCAACCACTACCTGCACGATCGCGGCATCAAGGACACCTCCGACCAGCACGTGTGGGCGTTCCTCGGCGACGGCGAGATGGACGAGCCGGAATCGCGCGGCCTGATCCAGGTGGCGGCCAACGAGGGCCTGGACAACCTGACCTTCGTCATCAACTGCAACCTGCAGCGCCTCGACGGCCCGGTGCGCGGCAACGGCAAGATCATCCAGGAGCTGGAGTCGTTCTTCCGCGGCGCGGGATGGAACGTCATCAAGGTCATCTGGGGCCGGGAGTGGGACACGCTGCTGAGCGCGGACCGTGACGGCGCGCTGGTGAACCTGATGAACTCCACCCCCGACGGCGACTACCAGACCTACAAGGCCAACGACGGCGCCTACGTCCGCGAGCACTTCTTCGGCCGCGACCCGCGCACCAAGGAGCTGGTGAAAGGCCTGTCGGATCAGCAGATCTGGAACCTCAAGCGCGGCGGCCACGACTACCGCAAGATCTACGCGGCGTACGCGGCGGCGCTGGCGCACCAGGGCCAGCCGACGGTGATCCTGGCCAAGACCATCAAGGGCTACGGCCTGGGCAAGCACTTCGAGGCCCGCAACGCCACCCACCAGATGAAGAAGATGACGCTGGACGACCTGAAGGCGTTCCGCGACGTGCAGCGCATCCCGATCACCGACGAGCAGCTCGAGGCCGACCCGTACCTGCCGCCGTATTATCATCCCGGCAAGGACGATCCGGCCATCCAGTACATGCTGGACCGCCGCCGCACCCTGGGCGGTTTCGTCCCCGAGCGGCGCTCGGTGGCAAAGCCTCTGCAACTCCCCGGAGATGAGCCCTACCGTTCGGTGCGCAAGGGCTCGGGCAAGCAGAACGTGGCGACCACGATGGCGTTCGTGCGGCTGATGAAGGAGCTGTTGCGCGACAAGGAGATCGGCAAGCGGATCGTGCCGATCATCCCCGACGAGGCCCGCACCTTCGGCATGGACTCGTGGTTCCCTTCGTTGAAGATCTACAACCGCAACGGCCAGTTGTACACATCGGTCGACGCGGAATTGATGCTTGCCTACAAAGAGAGTCAAGTGGGGCAGATCCTGCACGAGGGCATCAACGAGGCCGGATCGACCGCGTCGTTCACCGCGGCGGGCACCGCCTACGCCACCCACGGCGAGCCGATGATCCCGCTCTACATCTTCTATTCGATGTTCGGATTCCAGCGCACCGGCGACGGACTGTGGGCGGCGGCCGATCAGCTCACGCGCGGATTCGTCCTCGGAGCAACCGCCGGGCGAACCACGCTGACCGGTGAGGGCCTGCAGCACAACGACGGTCACTCGCTGCTGCTGGCGTCGACCAATCCGGCGGCGGTCGCCTACGATCCGGCGTTCTCCTTCGAGATCGCCCACATCGTGCGCGACGGCCTGCGCCGGATGTACGGCGGCGGGCAGCCGGCGCCGGAGTCGAGCGCGCTGCCCGGCACCCACCCGCACAAGGAGAACGACACCTTCGGCGGCGAGAACGTCTTCTACTACATCACCATGTACAACGAGCCCTACCCGCAACCGGCCGAGCCGGACGACCTCGATATCGAGGGGCTGTTGAAGGGCATCTATCTGTACAAGCGCGGTGGTGCCGGTGACGTGCGCGCCCAGATCCTGGTGTCGGGCGTGACGGTGCCCGACGGCGTGCGGGCGCAGGAGCTGCTGGCCTCGGAATGGGGCGTGCAGGCGGACGTGTGGTCGGTGACCTCGTGGAGCGAACTGCGAAAAGAGGCGCTGGCCAAGGAGATTGCCGCGCTGCGCGAGACCGGCACCGATCCCGGCATTCCCTACGTCACCCAGGCGCTCTCGCAGGCCCCGGGGTCGGCCGAGGGCAATGCGGGCCCGTTCGTCGCCGCCTCGGACTGGATGCGCGCGGTGCAGGACCAGATCCGCAAGTGGGTCCCCGGCGACTACGTCACCCTCGGCACGGACGGCTTCGGCTTCTCCGACACCCGTCCGGCCGCGCGGCGCGTTTTCAACGTCGACGCCCAGTCGATCGCGGTCGCGGCCCTGCAGGCGCTGGCCCGCGCGGGCAGGATCGACCAGGCCAAGGTCACCGAGGCCGCATCGCGCTACCGCATCGACGACGTGAACGCCGCCGAGGTGTCGACGAGCACCGAAGAACAACTGGCGTGACCGCCGCCCCGCCGTCCCGGCCAAAAGCATGCCGGGAAACAAGGACCGGTGCACGCCGGAAGGTAGGACCGGTGCACACCGGAAAGAAGGATCGTGCACGCCGGAAGAAGGACCGGTGCACGCCGGGAAAAGAAGGGCGGGTGCACGCCGGAGAATGGAGGACCGGTGCAGGCCGGGACGGCGGGCGTCCGCGCCGGGACGGCGGGGCGC
>NZ_JARWQD010000392.1 GCF_029869545.1 Nocardia wallacei
TCGGCCTGGCGCTGATGGTCGCGGGTGGTTGTGCGATCGCGGCATGGTCCGGCCGGTTGCGTTGGGCGGATCCGGATGCCGCGCTGGTCCCCGGCACCGGCGAGCCGCCGCGCTGGGTCCTGGTCGTGGCCGCGGCGGCCGCTGTACTGATCGGCCTGGCGGCGCTGCGGTGGCTGGCCGCCCAGGTCACCCGCCTGCCGCGGCGGGAAGCCTGGCGGATCGGCGCGCCGGGGGCCGCGGGCGTCACGGTCCTCGATTCCGGTACCGCGGCCGCGCCGCTGGTGACCGATATCGAGTCCTATCCGCAGGTGCGCTCGGCGACGGCCCGCCTGTCGGGTCCGGCAGGAGCGCCCGAATTACATCTGGTGGTGACGGCCGAACCGGACGCCGACCTGACCGCGCTGCGCCGACGCGTTCTCGGCCATGCCGTGGCCCGGCTGCGGGAAGCGCTGGAGGTCGACATCATCCCGGTGACGATGGAGTTGCGTTTGGCGGATCGGGGTCGGCTCGCGCGGGCGCGGTGACCCGAGCCGGGCGCACATCGGCCCGCGGCAGTGGGTGCCGCGGGCCGACGCGCCGGACTACCTGGCGAGCTTGTCCTTCATCTTGCCGGTGGCTTCCTTCATGTCGTCCTTGACGGCGCCGGCCTCGCGCTTCATGCCCGACCCGATGCGGTCGGCCTCGCGCTTCATGCCGGAACCCATCCGGTCCATATCGCGCTTCACCTCGTCGGCCATCCGGTCCACGCCGCGTTCCATGCGCCGGGCCTGGTCCTTCATGCCCTTCTTGGTCTTGTTTGCCATCTGGCCGGGTTTGCGGCCGCTCGAGCGGTCAGACATGCGAACCTCCGTATCGGTAGGTCATTCGCGTCCGAACTGGGATCGGGGACTCGTCCCTCGTGTCGTACAGCGCTGCCGGGCCGTGCGCCCGGCAACCTGGATCCGCTGGCAACCTTCTGGTCAACGGTTGCGCGTCCCTCATCGTGACCACTGCCGTTTGCCGATGTCAATCGAAGATGCCGTACTGATGCGTGACTACCAGGGATAAGTACGTGGCGTAGCTACACGCCGGAATGGCCCGGCGCGTACACCGGCATCCGAGGTTCAACACCAGCTAGTGTTGCGCTATCCCGGGGGAGCGAGCCGATCCACACCGAATCGGGAGGACAGCATGACGAGCACGATGACCGCGATCGCGCCCGCCACGATCTCGCCCCGGCCCGTCGAGGCGATCGATGCCAACGCCGTGCGGGAGGTGGTGACCGCGGCCGCGCGGGAGATCACCGGCGTCGCGCGCGACGTGCAGGCCGAGGTCAAGCTCTCCCGCGGCACGGCCGCGGTGGCGCTGCGGCTGCCGATCCGCTATCCGATGCCGATCTGGCAGGTCGCCACGGTGTGCCGCGACCACGTGCTGCGGCGGATGGGCGAACGCGTCGGGGTGCCGGTGCGGCGGCTGGATATCGACGTGGCGGAGCTGCCGGGGAGAGCGCGGTGAAGCGGCGGCCGTCCCGGGCCGTCCCCGCGGCGGCGGTCGCCCTGACGCTGCTGGCGGTGTGCGCGGTCGCGGTGCTGTCGCTGGTCCAAAGGCTCACCGGCGCAAGGGAATTCGTCTCCTACGACGCCGTGGTGAACCGATTGCACGAGATCGCCTGGGAGAGCCCGTGGGTGGCCGTCGCGAGCGGCGGTGCCGTGCTGGCCGGACTGCTCCTGCTGGCGCTCGCCGTGCTGCCCGGGCGCCCGGTCGTCGTCCCGCTGACCGCCGACGACGAGATCACCGCCGGAGTTCTCCGCCGCGGTCTGCACGCCGCCCTGCGCGATGCGGCACTGTCCGTGGAAGGCGTGCATTCGGCACGAGTCCGGTTGCGCCGCAAGACGGTTCGCGTCACCGCCCGCACCGGACACGCCCACCCCGCGGACCTCCCGGACGCGGTGTGCGCCGCGGTCGACGAACGAATCACCCGCATCGGCCCCCATCCCACCCCGCGCGTCTCCACCCGCCTGCGCCGCGCCGGGAGCCTGCGATGATCGGAAGGGCCATCCGTCGAAATCCGTTGCCGCCAGCGTGCGGTGGGGGTTGTTCGGGCCGGGCCGCTCGGCTGCTCGTCCGGCGCTGCCCGCCTGCGCGGCGCCGGGGGCCTGCGATGGTCGGATGTGTTGCCGGTCGAAATCCGTTGCTGCCTGCGTGCGGTGCGGGCCGGGCCGCTCGGCCGGTCATCCGGCGGCAGCCCGTGCGGTCGAAGCGGGTGGTGTGGTGAGCGCCGCGAAGCAGGGGGTGGTGGCGGAGAAGGGGCGGCGTGCGCCGGGTGGGGGTGCTCGGCGGAGTTCGGTGCCGCCCGATCGGGGTGATCGTGGTCGTCGGGACGGGCGGCCGATGATCCGGCGGCGGCCGCCCGCGCGGCTGAACCGGGTTCTGCTCGCCGTGATCGGGGCGGCGCTCGTGGCGTTCGGCGGGTGTGCGCTCGCCGCGCACCTCGGGCGGCTGAGCCGGGTGGATGCCGACTCGCCCGTGGTGTCGTCGACCGCTTCGCCGCCCGCCTGGCTCCTGTGGGTGGTCGTGCTGGGGGCGGGGCTCGTGGGCTTAGCCTGCCTGCGCTGGGCGATCGCGCAGGTGACGCGGGCGCCGCTTCCGGTGCGGTGGCGCGCCCGGCCGCCGGATTCCGGTGATCGGACGATGCTGACGGCGATGACCGTCGCCGCGCCGGTGGCCACCGATATCGAAAGCTACGACGGCGTGCGGTCGGCCGCGGCCTGGTTGTCCGGTCCGGGACGTGCCCCCGCGCTGCACCTGCTGGTGGTCGCCGACTCCGACTCCGACATCGGTGCGCTGCGCGAACGCATCCTCGACCATGCCGTGCCCCGGCTGTGCCAGGCCCTCGAGGTCGAAACCGTCCCGGTCACAATGGAATTGCGGCTCGAAGGCGAGGGTTCCGCGTAGTCTCGGTCAGCCGATCGGGCCGAGGACTCGCTCGACATACGGGTTGGTGAAGCGCCCCTTCGGATCCAGCCTGCGGCGGACCTCCTGGAACCTGTCCCACTCCGGGTACCGCGAACGCAGGGTCTGCGCGGTCTGGAAGTGGCGCTTGCCCCAGTGCGGACGCCCACCGTACTTGTCGAAAACCGCTTCGCACGCACGGAAATACGGCTCGTACTCCATGCCGCGATACTGGTGCACGGCGATATAACAGGTGTCGCGACCGCCCGCGGGGGACAGGAAGGCGTCATCGGGCGCCACCCAGCGCACCTCGATCGGCATCGGCGTATCGAAGCGCTGGGACAACTGTTTGATCTCGCGGATGGCGTCGGCCGAATGTTCGCGCCCGACGGCGTATTCCATCTCGGTGAAGCGAATCAGCCTGGGGGAGGCGAATACTCGATACGAGCGGTCCACCTGGCGGCGATAGCTACCGGCGTAGGCGGCGCCGCGCTGGACCCACGGAATCAGCTGCGGGAACCGGCGGCACATCCGGGCCAGCGCGTCGAAGGTGTGATTCGACACCAGGATGTCGGCGAACCAGTCGACGGCCTTGCCGCGCGGCTGCTCCGGTAGTTCGATTCTGTTGTTGCGCTTGGTCATTGCGATGGGGCTGTGCGCGAACATATAGAACTCGAAATGCTCGTTGCCGTCGACGTGATGGTCGAGATCGGCCAGCACCTCCTCCACGGGCACCGGGCGCTCGATGCCCTCGAGCACGAACGACGGCACCAATTGCAGTGTGGCGGCGGTGACTACGCCGAGGGCGCCCACATTCACCCGCGCCGCGCGCCAGCCGTCGGGGTCGGTCTGCTCGTTCAGCTCCACCCGGCTGCCGTCGGCGAGCATCAGCTCCACCGAATGCAGTGCGGCCGAAATGTTCTGCAGCGCGGCGCCGGTGCCGTGGGTGGCGGTCGCGGTGGCGCCCGCGAGGGTCTGCACGTCGATATCGCCCAGATTCGGGAACGCCAGGCCCAGCGGGTGCAGCGCGTTGCTCAACTCGTTCAGCATGGCGCCCGCCTCCACCCGCACCTGTCCGGCGGCGCGGTCGACCTGCAGGATTCGGTTCAGCTTCGACATCGTGAGCAGCACGCCGTCGGTGAGTACCGCATCGGTGAAGGAATGGCCCGCGCCCGCGGCCCGCACGGTCTGCCCGGCGTCCGCGGCGCGTCCCAGCACCTCGGCCAGTTCCTCGAGGGATTCGGGCGCGGCGATCTCGGCCGGTGCGCACTGCTGATCCCCGGCCCAGTTCACCCACGAATTGGTCATGCGTCCAACTTTAGGCCATGCAGTGTGACGCGCGCTACCGATCGCTCACTCGTATTCGACAGTGCCGCGCGCGAACCGCTACCGATCACCCATTCGCATCGGGGCCGTGCGGCGCGATAGGCGCTGCCGATTGCCTGTCCTCCACCCGGCCGCGGAGTGAAAGTGTGGGCCGGTCCCCCTATGGGCCGCGGCGTGGCGGGCGCTGCCGATCGGCTGGTCTCTATCGGCCGCGGCGTGGCGGGCGCCGCCGATCGGCTGGTCTCTATCGGCCTTGGAGTCGAGAGTGCTGCCGGTTGGCCGGTCTCTATCGGCTGCGGCGTGGAGGGTGCCGCCGAGCGGCCGGTCCCTATCGGCCTCGGCGTGGCGGGGGTGGGCTAGCGGCGGCGGCAGGCGAACGTTTCGGCCTTGGCCTGGTCTACCTCGTCGTCGCTCAGGGGTGGTACCGACAGCGGCTGGCGCGGCATGCCGTCGGCGCGGATTCCGTCCAGCGCGATTTCCAGGTAGCGGCGCCACACCTGGTCGTTGATCGGCTTGGCGAAGGCGGCGATCGACTCGACCATGTTGATGATCGCGAAGAAGTCCGAGCCCTCGATGCCCGGCCGCAGCACCCCGGCGGCATGGGCGCGGTCGACCAGCCGCGAGACCGAGGGCTTGATCCGGTCGCGCACGGAGGCGAAACGCTCCATCGCGTCGGGCAGTTCGAGCATCACCTCGCTGAACCCGCGATTGTCGGCGAAGTGCTGGCAGGACCATTCGAACAGCTCCACCACACCGGCCCAGGGGTCGGGGTTGCGATTGGCCCGCTCGGTGGCCTCGGCCATGGCCGAGACGGTCTGCTCGAAGACCTCGAGGATCAGCTCCTGCTTGTTCGAGAACCGCCGATACACCGTGCCCACGCCGACGCCCGCCGCCTCGGCGACGTCGTCCAGGGTGACCTCCAGCCCGCGCTCGGCGAACAGTCTGCGCGCGGCCTCGACGATCCGCTGCTGGTTGCGGGCGGCGTCGGCGCGCAAACGCCGAGGTGGGGGCATGGTGGTGGCGCGATTCACACCCTCATGGTAGCAAGCATCGGGATTAAGCGGAGGCATTCTCTCCGTTATGGTGGTAGCTTTCATAGGAAGCGGAGGAATCGCCTCCGCATACAGTCACCGGACAAGGGGACCCATGACTACCGCGATCGACCTGGAAAAGGATGCGGCGATCACGTCGCCGAACGCGGGCCGTCGCGGCTCGCATGCCATGCGCTGGTGGGTGCTCGCCGTGCTCGGCGTCGCCCAGTTGATGGTCGTGCTCGATGCGACCGTCGTGAATATCGCGCTGCCCGCGGCGCAGGCCGACCTCGGCTTCTCCAACGGCGACCGGCAATGGGTCGTCACCGGATATGCCCTGGCCTTCGGCAGCCTGCTGTTGCTCGGCGGGCGGCTCAGTGACCTGTTCGGCCGTCGCAACACCTTCATCATCGGGTTGGTCGGCTTCGCCGTGGCCTCCGCGGTCGGCGGCGCCGCCACCGGATTCGAGATGCTGGTGGCCGCGCGCGTCGCACAGGGTGTGTTCGGCGCACTGCTGGCGCCCGCCGCGCTGTCGCTGCTGACGGTGACCTTCACCGAGGCGAAGGAGCGGGCCAAGGCCTTCGGCATCTTCGGTGCCGTCGCCGGTACCGGTGGCGCGCTGGGGCTGCTGCTGGGCGGCGCCCTCACCGAGTGGGCGTCGTGGCGCTGGGTGATGTACGTGAACCTGATCTTCGCCGCGGTCGCGCTCATCGGCGCGGTGCTGCTGCTGGCCAAGCATGTGACCACCGAGCGGCCCAAGCTGGACATCCCCGGCACCGTCGTCGTGACCGCCGCGCTGTTCGGCATCGTCTACGGCTTCTCGCACGCCGAATCGCACGGCTGGACCAACGGCGTCACGCTGCTGTTCCTGATCGGCGGCGCGGTGCTGCTGGGCGTGTTCGGATGGCTCGAGACCCGGGTCGCGCATCCGCTGCTGCCGCTGCGGATCATCCTGGACCGCACCCGCGGCGGCTCCTACATGACCGTGTTCGTCATGGGCATCGGGATGTTCGCGATCTTCCTGTTCCTCACCTACTACATGCAGCTGACGCTGGAGTACTCGCCGATCATGACCGGCGTGGCGTTCCTGCCGATGGTGGCGGGCATGGTCGCGTCGTCCACCACGGTGCCGTCGCTGCTGCTGCCGAAGGTCGGCCCGAAGGTGACGGTGGCGGGCGGCTTCCTGGTCGCCGCGGTCGGCATGGCCTGGCTGACCCAGATCGGCCTGGATACCGGGTACGTGACGCATATCCTGCCCGCGCTGATCCTGCTGGGCCTGGGCCTGGGTGGTTCGATGTCCACCGCGTTCCAGGGCTCGACCGCCGGTGTGCAGCACGAGGATGCGGGTGTGGCGTCGGCGATGGTCAACACCAGCCAGCAGGTGGGTGGTTCGATCGGCACCGCGCTGCTGAGCACGATCGCCTCGTCGGCCGCCTCGAGCTACATGTCCGGCCGCGAGCCGAACCCGATCAACGCCGCGCAGTCGATGATCGAGAGCTACACCACCAGCTTCTGGTGGGCCACGGCGATCTTCGTGGTCGGCGCGGTGCTGGCCGCGGTGCTCATGCCCAACACCGTCCCGGCCCCGGCCGAGGGCGAGCCGGTCATGGCGCACTGAGCGCACGCTGGACAACCGAATAGGCACTGTGCCCCCGCACGAATGAATCGGGCGGGGGCACAGTGCATTCCGATCACAGCGTCTCGACGAGAGCCACCACCTCGCGGGCGCAGCTGTAGGCGATCGTCACACCGGAGCCGCCGTGGCCGTAGTTGTGGATCACGGGCACCGGCGCGGAGTCGCCGCGGGCAAGTTCGAGGCGGACTTCGGCGCGGCCCGGGCGCAGGCCCACCAAGGTCTCGAGCACCGTGCTGTCGGCCAGTTGCGGTAGGAGATCCCGGCAGCGGCGCAGGATCGACTGTGTCAGTTGCGGATCGGGGGTGCGATCCCACGCGCCGATCTCCAGTGAGCCGCCGAGGATGCAGTCGTGGGCGCGCGGATGCACGTAGGCGCGCCCCAGGGGATGGTTCTCATCTCGGATCGATACCGAGACGCCGGGATTGGCGACGCGCACGATCTGGCCGCGGATGGGGTAGACCTCCGTATCGCCCGCCAGCGGACCGGCGCGCAGGCCCGCGCAGTTGACGATGACATCGGGCGCCAGGTCGCCGAGTTCGTCCAGCGTCCGGATCGTGCGCCGAACCCAGCGCGCACCGGCCCGGCGAACCCGAGACCCCAGCCACGGCAGGAAGACCGGCATCTCCAGCAGCGGAACGGCGAAGCGGAACCCGGACCGATAGTGCGGCGGGAGTTCGTCCGGTCGCGCCGGGCGGAACTCCCGGACGGATCCGGCCCAGGCCGGAGTCGCCGGTTCCTCCCGATAGACGGCCAGCGACTGGCACATCCGGGCGCCCGGCACGCCGTCGTGGGCGAGCCGTTCGAGGTGGGTGAAGGTCTCGGCGCTCCAGTCGGCCACGCGATCGGCGGGCCCGGCCGCGGTGGGGAACCACACCGCGGCGGCGAGGAACGATGTCGTCGACCGGACGGGATCCGCGCTCACGACCACGACCTCACACCCGTGTCGGAGCAGCTCGAATGCCGTGGACAGGCCGACGATTCCGGATCCGATCACCACCGCGCGCACGTGCCGCAGACTACCACGATCGAACGGACCGCTACTTAGCGGTACATTACTTGGCGATGCAATCGAGCTGCGCTGGCGGCGCTGTGACCGACGTGCTACGGGATGAGGACGCCGGGTACCACAAGAGTCTCCGGCCGCGTCAATTGCAGATGATCGCGATCGGCGGCGCCATCGGGACCGGCCTGTTCCTCGGCGCGGGCGGTCGGCTGGCCGATGCCGGGCCCGGACTCGTCCTGGTGTACGCCGTGTGCGGGGTCTTCGTCTTCTTCGTGCTCCGCGCGCTGGGCGAGCTGGTTCTGCATCGCCCGTCGTCCGGATCGTTCGTCTCCTATGCGCGCGAGTTCTACGGCGAGAAGCTGGCCTACGCGGTCGGATGGATGTATTTCTTCCACTGGTGCATGAGCGGCATCGTGGACATCACGGCCATCGCCACCTACGTCCACTACTGGTCGGCCTTCCGATCGATTCCGCAGTGGGTTGTCGCGCTGGTGGCGCTGGTCGTGGTGGTGGCGATAAATCTGGTGTCGGTCCGCTGGTTCGGTGAGCTGGAATTCTGGGCCGCGTTGATCAAAGTTGTTGCGCTGGTCAGCTTTCTGATCATCGGCACGGTATTCCTCTTCGGCCGCTTCCGGATAGCGGGTGAGAGCACCGGACCGACGGTCCTGCGCGATGACGGCGGGCTGTTTCCGACCGGTTTGCTGCCACTTGTCATCGTCACGACCGGGGTCGTATTCGCCTACTCCGCAGTGGAATTGGTGGGTACCGCCGCGGGCGAGACGGCCGAACCGGAGCGGATCATGCCGCGCGCGATCAACTCGGTGATCGTGCGCATCGCCGTCTTCTATGTCGGATCGCTGGTGCTGCTCAGTCTGCTGCTGCCGCACAGCGCCTTCCGGGCGGGAGAGAGCCCGTTCGTCACCTTCTTCGCGAAAATCGGTGTGGGCGGGGCGGATTCGGTCATGAACCTGGTGGTGCTGACCGCGGCGTTCTCCAGTCTCAATGCGGGCCTGTACTCGACCGGCCGGATCCTGCGCTCGCTGTCGATGAACGGCAGCGCCCCGGCTCGGGCCGCCATGCTGTCGGCGAAGGGAGTGCCGTACGTGGGGATTCTCGCGACAGGTGCGATAGCGCTGGTGGGCGTGGGCCTCAACGCCGTGGTCCCCGAACGGGCGTACGAGATCGTGCTCAATATGTCGGCGCTGGGTGTGATCACGGCCTGGGCGGCGATCGTGCTGTGTCAGTTGCAGTTGTGGCGGTGGTGGCGCAACGGCCTCGCGGACCGGCCCGCGTTCCGCTTGATCGGCACCCCGTACACGGGCATCGCCACCCTGGCGTTCCTCGCCGGGGTGGTGGTGCTGATGGCGAGCAGCGGCGGCGTCGAGCAGCGCGGGGCGATCGTCGCCGTTCCCGTGATCATGGTTCCGGTGCTGGTCGGCGGGTGGTTTCTCGGGGGGCGTCGCAGCGTCGCCGGGACCGTCCGGATGACATCGCCGTAGCCGTTGTCAGCAGTTGCCCGGAGGAGCGAGCCCCGCGAAGCGGTCGGCGAGGTAGCCGTAGGCGTTGGCGGAACCCGGGGCGATGGCGGCGCCGTGGTCGGCGCCCGGGATGATCTCGAACAGCACCGAGGTTCCGGAGGCGCAGTAGCGGCCCGCCACCTCCCTTGCGAGCCAAGGGTTCACGACGTCCGCGCCGCCGTGCCACTGATACACCGGGGCGCGCGGCACGCCCGCGAACGTCTCCAGGCTGTTCTCGTGCAGGACGCGGATCTGCGCGCCGCTCACGTCGTCGACCCCGCCGAAGAAGTAGTCGTTGAAGCTGCGGTTGGCGGCGGCGCCGATGATCTCGTCGGTGCAGGCGTTGGCGATGCGGCCGCGCAGGTCGTGGCCCGCCGGTGTCATCCGGGCATCCAGCGACATCACGTCCGGATACTCGCGCTCGAGCCCGACCGCGGCGGCGAATCCCAAGCCGAACAACGGATTCGGTGTCGCACCCACGTCCAGGGCGAGCTTGCCGATGTTGACCGGCACCCCACCCATGGCGACGCCCACGATCGGCAACTCCGGCGCGTACTCGGGAGCGAGCGCGGCCGCGAACCCGGTCGCCATGCCGCCGCCCGAGTATCCGGCCAGGCCCACCGGGCTGTCGGCCAGACCCGCGGGGGCGAAGCGCTTCGCCGCGCGCACGCCGTCGAGGGTGATCCGGCCGCCGAGCCGCGCGGCGCCGTAGGAACCGGCCGGGCCGAGGTGGTCGGGGACGGCCACCGCCCAGCCGCGGGCCAGCAGCAGGTTCAGTGCCGCCGCCTCCCGTAGCCCGCCGTCGAACAGGCTGTGCGACGGCGCGCAGTGCATGCCGAGCGAGTTCACGAACGGCTGATACGACACCAGCGGCCGGTTGCCGCCACCGCCGGGGACCAGCACCGTCGTCACGGCCCCGATCGGCGCGTCGGCGGAATTGGTCGAGCGGAACATCAGCTGCCATGCGGTCGCGCCCGGGAAGCCACCCGCGGGCACCGTGCGGCTGCGCACCACATCGCCCGGCTGGTAGTCGCCGATATTCGGCGGAATCCAGTAGAACGCGTCCGGGTCGGCGACGGGATACACCGCCGCCTGCGCCGGGGGTGCGCCGAGCCCGACCGCCAGCATCGAAATCAGCGCTGCCACACCGATTGCGGGGCGACCACGCGGACGGCGCACGGGGTGGGGGACCACTCCGCGCAGTCGTACTCGCATACCCGGGTGCCGAGGCCCGTCGGCGGATTCTCGGCACGACTGGCGATCCGGTCGCTGCAACGCCGTTCGATCGGAACCTCCGCTCGGGGGCGCCGCCACGGCGGCCGAACGCCGTCCCGAACCATCTTGCCGCGAGCCCCGCAGCAGCCGAACTACCGCCATCATCGCTCCTGATATCCCGGCGCTGGATCGGCGGGCCAGTGGCCGGTGCCGATCCGGCGGCGCTGGTCGAATGCAGCCGGAGGCCGTGCTCGGCCATCGTGGTGTCGGTCCGCCACCGCCGCGAGGACGACGTGTGCCGGTGGAGTGCGACGGCCGCCCGGCGGCTACTGGCAAATGATCGGCAAGCGCTCCGGGCAGGGTTATTAGAGCAGCCGGCGGGGCATTCTTCAGGGTGCCGCGCCGGTTGTCTATTCCGATCCGCCGCGGTGCACGGCCGCGGTCGCCGCTGCACTGCGGGAAAGTCGGCGCGAAGTGCGCGCTCGTGGGCGGAGCCGCGCGCGGCCGTCGGCGCTCGGTGCATAGCGCGAGTCCGCGGCGGCATATCCGGTGGTGACCGGTACGGCGGCCGCGCGCCGACCGCCACGCGATCGCTGGCAGTTAGCATGGCTCGACAGGTATCGGTCTCGGGCAGGAGGTTTACCAGGTGGATTCGCGAACCGGCGCCCGCGCGGAGGGAGTCGCCGGTGCGCCCGGCGGGCATCCCGGGTGCGCCCCCGTTCGGTGGTGTGAGTCTTTGCCCGCCACAAGCGAATCCGATACTCTGGACCACTCTTGCGGCGAACGCCGCCGACGGCTCGGCGCTCGCTGCCGCGTCGATGCACGGCGCCGACGGGTGGCCGCTGTGCCGGTGACGGCCGCCGTGCGGCGGCGGTATGCTGAGCGGTTTCACCGCCCGCCGACCGAGCCCGGCGAGGTTCGTAAACCGCTCGAATCGGGTGCGCCGGGGAGGCGGTGTGCGCGGACCCGCGGGGGTCGGTGGTTGCGCTGGGTGCGGTCGTGCCATGGGTCGGCGCGACAGGATGGACAACGGAACGGCACGACGATTGGGGGCAGGTGATGAGTGAGGCGCCGAGCGATCCGGTGGTGCAGATCGTCACGGAAGCCGACGCATGGCGGCCCGATCCGCGCTGGCGGCCGGCGGCCCGAATGACCGTGCTGCTGGGCGAGGACGACCACTGGAAGCATCGGCCCCGCTATCACGAGATCGTGCGCCGCGCCCGCGATGCCGGGCTCGCCGGTGCCAGCGTGTGGCGCGGTATGGAGGGCTACGGGGTCTCCTCCCGGATCCACACCACCCGGATGCTCGACCTGGCCGAGAACCTGCCCGTGATGGTGATGATCGTCGACGACGCCGAACTGCTGCGCGATTTCGTGTCCGCCAATGCCGAACTGTTCGACACCGGCACCGTGGCGCTGTCGCCGGTGCAGGTGTGGGACACCGGGGTGCGCCGATGATGCAGGTAGCGGTGGTGCGTGCGGCACCGGCCGGGCGTCCGGTGTCGGTGCGGTTCGATACGGTAACTCCCCCGGGCGCGCAGTGGGTGCGGTCGTGATCGTGATGACCAGCCGGACGGCACCGATACGGAAGGGAGGCCCGACCATGGCCCATGATCGAGCCGGACGACCGGCGCGGGCCACCGATCTGGTAGACCTCCCGCATCTGGTGACGGCCTACTACAGCCGCATCCCCGACCCCTCGGAGCCGGCGCAGCAGGTGCAGTTCGGCACCTCCGGGCATCGCGGCTCGAGCCTGGACTGCGCGTTCAACGAGGCGCACATCCTGGCCATCACGCAGGCCATCGTCGAGTATCGCGCCACCCGCGGCATCACCGGCCCGGTGTATCTGGCCCGCGACACCCACGCACTCTCCGAGCCCGCGTGGTCCACGGCGCTCGAGGTGCTGGCCGCCAACGAGGTCACGGCCATGGTCGACGCGCGCGGCCGCTACACGCCCACCCCGGCGCTCAGTCATGCCGTGCTGCGGCACAATCGGGGCGGCACCCGGCATCAGGCCGACGGCATCGTGGTGACGCCGTCGCACAATCCGCCCCGCGACGGCGGCTTCAAATACAACCCGCCGCACGGCGGCCCGGCCGATACGGTCGCCACCGACGCCATCGCCGACCGCGCCAACGAGCTGCTGCGCGGGGGCCTCGCCGGGGTCAAGCGCACCACCCTGCAGCACGCCCTCGACACCAGCGTCGAGCGCTACGACTATCTCGATCACTACATCGCCGACCTGCCGAACGTGCTGAACCTGGATGCCGTGCGCGGCGCCGGAATTCGGCTCGGCGCCGACCCGATGGGCGGGGCCAGCGTCGACTACTGGGAGGAGATCGGCCAGCGGTACGACCTGGAGCTCGAGGTCGTCAACCCGTTCGTCGATCCCACCTGGCGCTTCATGACGCTCGACAGCGACGGCAAGATCCGCATGGACCCGTCCTCGCGGTACGCGATGGCCTCGCTGGTCGCCATCCGCGACGACTACGACATCTCCACCGGCAACGACGCCGACGCCGACCGGCACGGCGTGGTGACTCCCGATGCGGGACTGATGAACCCCAACCACTATCTGGCCGTCGCGATCGAATACCTGATCGCGAACCGGATGGGCTGGGACGCGCTGACCAAGATCGGTAAGACGGTGGTGACGTCCTCGATGATCGACCGGGTGGTGAGCGTGCTGGGCCGCCAGGTGCACGAGGTACCGGTCGGGTTCAAATGGTTCGTGCCCGGATTGTTCAGTGGCTCTTTGGCTTTCGGCGGCGAGGAGAGCGCCGGCGCCTCGCTGCTGCGGCACGACGGCACGGTGTGGACCACCGACAAGGACGGCATCCTGCTGGCGCTGCTGGCCGCGGAGATCACCGCGGTCACGGGGCAGAGCCCCTCGGCCCGCTACGCCGAGCTCGAAAAGCGTTACGGCAGTCCGGCTTACGCCCGCATCGACGCGAACGCCACGGCGGAGCAGAAGTCCCGGCTGGCGGCGCTGACGCCCGACGACATCACCGCCACCGAGGTCGCGGGCGAGGCCATCACCGGCATCCAGACCCGGGCGCGCGGCAACGGCGCGGCGCTCGGCGGGGTGAAGGTGACCACCGAGAACGCCTGGTTCGCGGCGCGCCCCTCCGGCACCGAGGACAAATACAAGATCTACGCCGAATCCTTCGAGGGGCCCGAGCATCTGGCGCAGGTGCAGGCGGCCGCCGAGGAGGTCGTGGGACGGGCGCTGGGGTGAGTTCGGCGCCCGTCGTGCCGATCAGTACTCGTCGCGCTTGCGGGGCCAGCCGTCGAAGTCGGTGCCGCGGCCCCGCGGTGCCCGGTCGAGCAGCTGCCAGGTGGCGTTGAGCGCGTCGGTGCCGCGGTCGTAGGTCGAGTAGGTGTGGTAGACGACGCCGCCCTGCAGCGCGAAGCAGCTCAGCGCCATCAACTCCATGACGTCGAGCATGCTGCCCCCGCCCGGCCGGTCGCGGCGCGGCGTGGGGATGTGCATGAACTCGTAGAAGTCCTCGTTGAATCCGTTGTCGCCCATGGACACCCATTCGATATCCCAGCCGAAGCGCTTCTTGTAGTCGTTGAGCACGGGCAGCGGGGAGCGTGAGGCCAGGATGAAGGTGACGTCGCGGTGCGCCAGGTGCGGCACCGCGCCCACGAGATTGTCGGTCTCGAACGTGCATCCGGGGCATCCCTCCGGCGTCTTCGGGCCGTGCATGAAGTGCCGGATGATCAGTTGCGAGCGCCCGTCGAACAGTTCGGCAAGGGTCTTCTCCCCGGCATTGGTCTCGAAGCGGTACTTCTCGGTGATCGGCACCCACGGCATCGCCTGGCGCTGCCGGGCGATCTCGTCGGTGCGGCGGGTGAGGTCCTTCTCCTCCGCGCGCAGCTTCTCGTAGGCCGATCGCCACTGCTCACGGGTGCCGACTGCATGCATGGGCATGTGAATCCTCCCTCGGTCAGGGTCCGTAACAGTCATGACCGGGCGACCCGGGAGAATTCATCGCTCCGGGAAGTTCTGCCCGGCGGGATATGTTGGGGTGAGTCGTGCGGGACGGATGCAGCGTGTGAGTGGAAGCAGACCGGGCCGGTTGCCCGTCGAGATCTGGGTGCTGGTCGGCGCGGCGTTCATCATCGCCCTCGGCTACGGGCTGGTGGCGCCGGTGCTGCCGCAGTACGCGCGCAGTTTCGGGGTCGGGGTGGCGGCGGCCTCGGCCATCGTCAGCGCCTTCGCCCTGATGCGGCTGCTGTTCGCGCCGGTCAGCGGGCGCCTGGTACAGCGGCTGGGGGAGCGGTGGGTGTATCTGGGCGGGCTGCTGATCGTGGCGCTGTCGACCGGGGCCTGTGCGCTCGCGCAGGGCTACTGGCAATTGATCGTGCTGCGTGCGCTCGGCGGCATCGGTTCGACCATGTTCACGGTGTCGTCGCTGGGGCTGGTGATCCGCATGTCGCCGCCGGGGGAGCGGGGGCGGATCTCCGGGCTGTGGTCCACGAGTTTCCTGCTCGGATCGCTCGGCGGGCCGCTGATCGGTGGCCTGCTGGCCGGGCTCGGGCTGCGGATGCCGTTCGTGATCTACGCCGCGGCCCTGCTGGTCGCCAGCGCCGTCGTGTATCGGAGCCTGCGCGATTCGACGCTGGCCGCGCCGGAGGCCCCGGGCGAGGTGCGCATCATGAGCTTCCGGCAGGCGCTCGGGCGGCCCGCCTACTGGGCGGTGCTGTGGTCCAACTTCGCCAACGGGGCGGCCGTGTTCGGGGTGCGGATGGCGCTGGTGCCGCTGCTGGTGGTGGAGGTGCTCGGGGAATCCGGCGGTGCGGCCGGGATCGTGTTGACCGCGTTCGCGGCCGGGAACGCGGGCGTGCTGTTCCTGTCGGGTCGGCTGTCGGATCGGTTGGGGCGCAAGCCCTTTCTCATCGTCGGCACGCTGGTGTGCGCGCTCGGCACGGCCGGGCTCGGGATGGCGCCGAATCTCGGATGGCTGCTGGTGGCGTCGGTCGTCGCGGGGCTGGGCTCGGGGATGTTCACGCCGTCCCAGCAGGCGGCCGTCGCCGATATCATCGGCCCGAATCGGCGCGGCGGACCGGTGCTGGCCGGGTTTCAGATGGCCGCCGATCTCGGCACCGTGCTCGGGCCGGTCGTGGTGGGCGCCCTCGCGCAACGGATTTCGTTCGGCTTCGGGCTGGCGGTGACCGGCGCGCTGCTGGTGGTGGCGGCGGTGGGCTGGGCGCTGGTGCCCGAGCCGATGCGCCGGCGGTCCGTGGCCGAGGCGGTCACCGCGGGCGAGGGTGGCGGGGCGCGCTGACCTCCGGCGTCGCAAATGGGTCATCGCGGCCGTGTCGACACGCGTTCGATTCGGGTCGCGGCCTCCGCTTTGGCAGAGTGGACGCGTGAACTCCTCCGGATCGAAGTACACGCCGCGACCGATGAACAGCCGCACCAGCTATGCCCTAGGCGCGGTCGCGCTGGTGGTGATCGCGGTGATCGTCGTGTTGTTCGTGCGCTGGAACAGCGACAACAGCCTGTCGGTGCGCGAGGAAGGGTACGGCCCGGTGCACGATCCGGCGGTGCACGCGCTGCTGGATTCCGACGGGGCGATCGTGCTCGGCAAGCCCGACGCCGCCAAGACGATCGACCTCTACGAGGATCCGATGTGCCCGGCCTGCGGGTCGCTCGAGCACATCTACGGCCAGGAGATCGCGCGCAAGATCGACGAGGGCAAGCTGGCCGTGCGGTACCGGCTGGTGAATTTCCTGGATTCGAAGTCGGGGAGTAAGGACTACTCGACGCGGGCGGTGGCCGCCAACGAATGTGTCGCCGACGAGGGCGACGGGCCGGTGTATTCGAAGTTCCACACGCAGCTGTTCACCACCAAGCAGCCCAGCGAGAACGGCGGGGACCTCAGCAACGACGAGCTGTCGGCGGTCGCGAAGGACGCCGGCGCGCCCGAGTCCGTGCTGCAGTGCATCACCAAGGGGCAGCGCGTCGATTCGGCGCGCAATCACGCCGAGGCGTCGCTCACGGCGTTGAAGTCCGCGCTGGGCGGGAAGGTCGGCACGCCGACGGTGTTCGACGGTGGGAACGAGGTCGACGTCAACGATCAGGAGTGGGTCGCCGAGGTCGCGGGCTAGGACGGTGGATGTTTTCCTGGAGACGGACCGGCTGGTGCTGCGTCGGTTCACCGCCGCCGATGTGGACAACCTGGTCCGGCTGGACGCCGATCCCGCGGTCATGCGATTCCTGACCGGCGAGCCCACGCCGCGAGGCGAGATCGAACACGAGGTGCTGCCTCAGATCCTGCGTGACTACCGGGTGAGCTCGGCGGGACGATTCGCCACCATCGAGCGATCCTCTGGAGCGTTCGTGGGCTGGCTGGCGCTGCAGCCTCCGCGGGACGGCAGCGTCACCGAGGTGGAGCTCGGCTACCGGCTCGCGGTGCCGGTCTGGAGCCGCGGCTACGCCACCGAGGCAGCGCGGGCGTTGATCCGCAAAGGGTTCACCGAACTCGGTGTCGAGCGAGTATGGGCTCAGACCATGGCGGTCAACACTGCGTCTCGCCGTGTGATGGAGAAGTCCGGCCTCACCTACGTCCGGACATTTCACCAGCACTTCGACGACCCACTTCCCGGCACCGAACACGGCGAGGTCGAGTACGAACTCCACCGAGCCGACTGGGCGCGACGAGAATCGTCAGGAGACGCGAACTAGGGGTCGCGGCGGATGCTCGGCCGCCGGTTCCGATGGGGATCCGTTGCCCGGGCGGTATCCCCATGCCGCCCGGGTCGGATCCGGATAGCCCGTGCAGGCTGCGGATGTCGGGCGGGCTATCCGGTGTCGGGTGGCTGGGGGTCGTCGGGCTCGTCGCCGAGCAGCGTTTCGTAGATGCGGTTGCGGGCGTCGGCGATCGCGTTGACCGTGTCGCGCAACTGCCGGGCCATGGCCGCGTATCCGCATCCGGCATCGGCCTTGTCGAGTTCGGATTCCAGCCGTCGGCGAATCTGCTCCAGGGCCGCGATGCGTTCGCGTTCCACGCCGACGTCGATGATGGTGGGAGCCGGAGGCGGGTCCGGGGGTTCCATGACGTGCCGCGTCCTCGTGGGTCGGTGGACCGGGTATGCCCGGTGAATAGTGTTCAGTGGCTTGCCTTTTCGTTGCGTTCGGGGAGGTCGTCCTCGGGTGGCACGGAGGACAGGTGCCCGTGCGCGAGGGCGTGGTCGAACGGGTACATGAGGTCGGCCGAGGCCGGGTGCGGCAGGTCCACCGGTGTTGCGGGGGAGGGCCATTCGAGGTCGGGGGCCTCTACGTCGGTGTGCGGGAACAGATATCGCGCGCCCTCGCGGACGGTGGTGTGCGCGTCGCCCGCCGGGCTGATCCACTGCAGCTCCTCGCCGTGCGACCGGCGCACCTCCCAGCGTTGTCTTCCCTTGTCCGCCAACGACTTCAGGCGATGATGGCGCGAGCACAGCACCGCCAGATTCGCCATCACCGTCGCGCCGCCGCGACCGGGATGGGCGGTGTCGAACGGTTCGATGTGCTCCGGCGCCGACTCCGCGGCGGGCATCGCGCAGCCGGGGAACCGGCACAGGCCGTCGAGGGCGCGGATCTCGCGATCCAGCCACGCCGCCGGCTCCTCTCGCAGCGCCTCCTCGGTCGTGGTCGGATCGTCGGTGCGCTCCGGAATCACTTGGAACTGCGCATGTTCGGCGATCTTGCGGGCGAGCGCGGCATCGAGCGGACCGTAGCCCGCCAGGAACGCCGGGTGGCTGCCGCCGCCGAGCAGGGTGTCGGCGGGGACGCCGATCTGGATGAGCGGGCGGCGCGGTGTGCCCGTGGCGGCCTGTTCGGCCGGGCACCGCCTGCGCCCGCAGGCGCAGCGCAGCGCTCCCGAGCCGTCGGCCAGGGCCACGAGGGCGTCGGCCCGTCGTTGCGGCATGGTCCGCGGGTCGGCCTCGCATACCTGCAGGCTCATCTCCCGCAACCGCATCGCCACGGTCTGTGCGCCCGCCGCGGGCAGCAGTCCGTCGAAGACGGCCATGCCGTCCTGCACCGCCTTGATGCGGACGTCGCGGTCGCCTTCGCGGTGCTCGCGCCGCCGCTGCTCACCCTCGGGATCCAGCTTCGCCACCCACCGCCGCGCGATCTGCCGCAGCCGGACCGGCGTGGACCGCGCCGCCGCCTCGATCAGCTTCTGCTCCAGCTCCTCGACCAGGTCGGCGGGCATATCGCGGGCATTGTCGGCGATCACCTGCACCCGCGCGAGGTCTATGCGACCCGAGGCGAACGCCGCCCGCGTGCGCGGCAGCGCGTCGAGCGCCAGCCCGATATCGATCAGCGCCGCCGCCACCTGTTCCGAAATCTGTACCGCCACCGCGGCTTCGGTCGCCGTGAACTCTCCGCTGCGCGGCCCACCGCCCTGCTCCTGCTCCGCCGAGCGCTGCCGCCGATACAGCTCGCGCACCGCCAGCACCTCCGCCGCCTGCGCGAACGCCGCCGCCCCGTGTGCCCGCCGCAGTGCATCGATCAGCCCCTCATCACTCATCGTCTGAAGCTCCCCGCTGTCGAACATGCGTTCGAGACTACCCTTCGAACATCAGTTCCACCAGCCCGAAGATCCAGGCGATTTGGTCCCATGAGCAGGCGTGGTGTAACTTCGTTGAGGCCGAAGGGGAACACCCCGGCGGCCGAAAACTGAACACGGGGCTATGGCGCAGCTGGTAGCGCACCACACTGGCAGTGTGGGGGTCAGGGGTTCGAGTCCCCTTAGCTCCACAGAAAAGGCCCGGTCTCCAGGACCGGGTCTTTTTCGTTCACTTCGTCAGCAGGCGTTCGCCGTCAGCGGCGGCAATCTCCTCGGAGCCGAGCCGACAGCTGTGGTCACCAGATCCCACCTTCCTCATCGCCCTAGAGTCTCGCTCCGGTCCAACGAGTCCAGGACCACTCACGGCGTCCGCTACGCCGAGAGCGATAAGGATAAGCTCGAAACCGTTCTCGCGCAGCCTCAGCGGTCTCCCTTGAGCTTCGGCGGTGGAGGGACTACGTACTTGTACGAAACCGGTTGCAGCGCTGACTCATCAATCTTCCATGGCCGGTGCACGACCCGGACACCTCCGGATGCTGTCGCCGGGTTCACGGAGCGATCCAGCCGTATCGAATGAACTACCACCAAGGCATTGTCCGGGTGCGCGTCGAGGTGATGCTCCACTTCACGGTAGGTCAAGACGACCCGTTCCCCGAGTGAAGTTGTGCCCTTCACCTCCACGTAGATTGTTTCGTCTTCCTTGGTCGCCAGCAGATCGAACGACTTGCTGTCGCCGGTGTTCTGGACTTCGTAGCCGAGCGACTCGAAGTACTCCGTGGCGACCTCGACCGCCCGATCCTCGATGGCGTCCTTCTCATCGGTTTTCAGCCGAAATCCCTGTCCCGAGCCCTTCCCCGCGACCTGGTCGGCGACCAGCTCGGCATCGACGATCTCCGGCGGTTCGTCACCCGGGATGAAGACGGCCTGGTCCGAGACCTCGTAGAGCGCAGCGAGAGAATCGCCCATCCGGAGCAGGTCACTCCGAAACTGCTCATCCGACGGCATAGCCCCCGCCTGGTAGCGGATTCCGTGCACATTCCCGAGTTCGTAAGCGTGTCCGAGTCCACGCCGCACGTGCAGGTCGATCGTGCCGAATTCCGGTGGCGCCGCGCCGGAGTCCTCCAGCATCGAGCGAGCCCAGTCTGCACGGGCGATCAGGTACTCATCCGAAAGGGAGGTGATGCGTTGCCGATCCATATTGAACGGGCTGGTGCCCTGATTCAGCGACAGGTACACAGCATCACCGTCCGCACTGAACAGGTATACGACATACCAACCGCGGCCGGGTTTCTCGCTGCGCAATGGGTCGAAACACCGGCTCCACGGAATCTTCGCCGGCGTCCCCTTGCCACCGCTGCCTTCTGTACCCCAGGCCGGGAAGGCAGCCGCCAGGTTGCCGGCCATCCATGCCGGAATCTCCTGCTCGACCAACACCTTCCGTCGTTGCATAGCCGACGCACCCGCATCGGTCGTGAAACCAGGCTGCAACCGCAGCACCTCGTCGAGCAACTCCCCAAGCGACGCCATGCAGGCAACTTACCGAGCACCACCGACACACTCGTCCAGCCGGGCGAAGGTGTCGGCGTGGTCGAGCGGTTCGTGGCAGGCGGTGCTGGGGATGTCTCGGAATGTGATGTCAGAGGAATGTCGCTGCGAGTTGTCGGCGGATGGTGTGGGGTAGGGCTGGGGCTAGGTGGGCGAGGTATGCCTCGAGGTGTGATGGTCGGTCTCGGAGGAATGGCAGGTCGGTTTCGACCATTCGGCGTAGTGCGAGAAGTGGGACCGGGGAACACAGCGGGTGGAATGCGGGGTTTCGCACACCTGGTGTCCGGCTGGCCGGATGGAATTGCCCGACCATCAGCCCTTGCGTGACGAAGTCCTGTTTGAGATGGGCTTGGACGGCGTCGAGTTCGGTCGCGTCGGTGTAGTCGAAGCCGGGCAGTGGGATGACGAGTGCGAGGAGCCGGCGGTCGCGTTCGGGCTGTTCGTCGAGTATGTCGAGGTACCAATCGCGGTATTGCCGGAACAGCGCGACGAGTGTGGTGCGGTCGGTGGTGTAGCTCGGTGGGGCGATGAGCAGCGACCGCGTCTTCAGCGCAGGCCGGGCGTACGGGCATACCGGACCCGTCCGGCCGAGATCCGGGTGCGGGACGGTCAGGAATTCCCGCAGCCATGCCTCCGTCTCGTCCAGCACGGCGCGATCGGCAGCGGATACGGCCCGGCCGAGGGTCTCACCGGCGGGTGCCAGCGCCAGTTCACCGCGCCGGAGCATCCGCGCCCTGCCTCATATCGGTCACCAGTCTGCCCAGCCGGGCGTGCAGTTCGTCCGCGTACGACTCGGCTTCGGGCTTGATCAGGACGCTGCGGAGCACGCGCGTGACCGGCACGTCCGCGATGGCGTCGGGCATGCGCAGGCGGAAGGCGTCCGCGTCGACCTGGATGCTGCTGAGGAAGATCGGATCTGTGAGGTCGTCCATGCCGGTGACCAGCAACCGTGCGCACGCGGCATCGAGGTCGCTCAGTCGCTGGGACGGGACGTGCGGCAGGTATGTGACGATGTCCAGGTCGGGGCGTTGGTACAGCTCCAGCTCGGCGCTGGCTGCCAGGAGGTCGGCCGAGCGCAGTGCCGCGCGGCGGCAGGCGGCCAGGATCTCGCCGAGCCCGTCGCGGGTCGGCGGCAGCACCCGGAATGTCAGCCAGAGGGCACCGGCCGCCGCTCCGGCCCGCGAGCATTCCAGGCTGATCTCTCCGAGGTGGGGGCGCTGCGAGGTGGACTGTGTGTAATAGGTGCACGGCGACCCTTGAACGAAGAAGCGGGCGACCCGGGGGTCGCGGAACAGCACTGCGCCGCAGCCATAGGGTTGCAAACCGTGCTTGTGCGGGTCGACGACGACCGAGTCGCACTGCCCGAGCGCCCGCCAGGGTCCCGGCTCGAGCCCGAGTTCACCGGCGCGTCCGAGAATCGCGAAGAATCCGCCGTAGGCGGCGTCCACGTGGAGCCGCACACCGTAGCGATCCCGCAGTGCCAGGGCTTCATCGATGGGATCGATTGCTCCCAGGCCGGTGGTACCCGCGGTCAGTACGACGGTGCCGATGCGCTCGGTCTGCAGCAATCGTTCCAGGGCGTCGATGTCCATGCGGCCGTGGGCGTCGGCTGGCACCGGGTGTGTGGGCAGGCCGAGGATCCGGCACATCCGCTCATGCGTGTAGTGGCTGTCGGTGCTGTAGGCCACTCCGGCGCCGGGGTGTGTCTGTTCCGCGACGTAGAGTGCTTCGAGATTCGCCATCGTGCCGCTGCTCGTCAGGTGTCCCAGATGGGAGTCCGGGAAGCCGATCATTTCCGCGAGCTGGGCGACCGCTTCGATCTCGAATTCCGTAGTGGCGGGGCCGCCGTCGAGGGCGTGATTGTTGGGGTTGATCAGCATGGCGGTGACGTATCCGGCCACTGCCGCGGGGTGTGGTGGTTTGACCATCTGCCCGGCGTAGCGGGGATGGAAGAACGGATAACTGCCGCCCAGTCGGCGCGTGTATTCGGCGAAGGCCGTCTCGAACCGTTCGCCGTCCACCATCGTGGACGGGTGCACGGCGAACGGTCCGAAACCGGCCTGCCAGCGGATGTTTGCCTCGTGTGCGCGAAGCAGCCAGTGCCGCAGATCGATGTGCCCCTTGGTCACAGGGGCGCCCCCGCCGGGTAGAGCAGCTTGTTGCGCTCCGCCCGGATCCGCTCCTCCTGGCGGTACAGGTCATATAACCGGTCGACCAGGTCGCCGACACCGAGCTCGCCGGCCATGGTGCGTATTCTGTCCAGCTCGGCCGGAGCCAGATCCCCGTCGGCCGCACAGGCACGGATGGCGTCGAATACGCACGCACCGCGGGCCGCGTCGGCAACCCGCGCCGTGGAAATCGTCTGCACGATGTCGTCGTCGGCCTGATACGTCGACAGCTCGTCGACCAGCGCCGGATCGGCACCCATGGCGACGGTGTAGCCGATGACCCACTCGCGTTCCTCGGGTGCGAGAACGCCGTCACCCTTGGCGCAGATCATCAAGCTCTTGTGGTAGGCGGCGAAGTCCTCCGCGGGCGGCATGGTGTCGAAGCCCCACTCGTGTTTGAAAAGCCACTGTGCGCCGCGAATATCAGATTGTTGTGTCATCTCTTCAGCTCTCTCTCGTGTCCGACAGGAGGTACTGTGCGTACTGCGTGAGATCGTTTGAGCGACAACAGCGTTGAAGAGACTCGCCGCGTTTGAACCGAGGGGTGGAAATCCTCGATGCACGACCAAGCCGTAGTCAGTATGCGGCCCGATGCGCGGGCCTGCCAAGAGATCGCTGCATCGGATTTCCGCGCCGGGCGTGTCACACTCGTCGATGCCTGCCTCAGAGCGGGCGGGCGGCGCCCGCGCCATCCTGGGCCTCTGGGCCACCGGCGCGCGGGCGCGAATTCGAATCGGAGCTCGGGATCGTCGTCGGCCTTGGGTGCCGCGGCGGGTTGATGCTGTGGCGTGGACGGCGGTGAGGAGGATGGACAGGATGCTGCCTTTGGCGAGTTGCCAGTCGGTCGTGAGCTGGTTGATGCTGGCGCACGCGTCGTAGGCGCCGATGGCTTGGATTTGAGGATGGCGATCGAACGGCATCGGGATCTGTTGAGTCGGCTGCTGCCCGCTGCTGGGCCGGAGGGTTTCGATGTCCACGAGGGGCAGTTCCATCTGGTGGTGGTCGGCTCGGATCGCGTCGTGTGTCTGCCGCGGACCGAGGCGGCGGCGGTCCGGCTGCCGCGGCGAGCGGCTGTGCTGCGTACCCTGGCCGGATTCGACCTCGGCTTCGGTGTGCCGGATCCGCTGGAAGAAGGCAGCGTCGGTGAGCAGCCATTCCTGGTGATGAGCCGCGTTCCCGGAACTCCGTTGCCGCCCGGGGTGCTCGATGATCCGCAGGTGCTCGATGTGGTCGCGGGTCAATACGTCGGTCTGCTGTCCGGTCTGGCCGAAGCCGGCGCCGACGAGAGCGTGCGCGGGGTGCTCCCGGCCCCGGAAGGCCGGTGGCTGCGGTTCGCGGCGGATGTCCGCGCGGAGCTGTTCGGGCTGATGTCCGGCACCGGGCGGCGTCGAGCCGAGCAGGAACTGGCCGCGGTCGAATCCCTTCCTGATCTCGATGCGGCGGTGGTGCACGGCGACCTCGGGCCCGAGAATGTGTTGTGGGAGAGCGTCGACGGGCTCCCGCGCCTGATCGGGGTGGTCGACTGGGACGAAGTCGGTCTCGGTGACCACGCCGAGGATCTCGCGGCCATCGGCGCCGGCTACGGCAATTCCCTGCTGCGGCGGATACTCACGTTGGGTGGTTGGGCCGATCACGAAACGACCGCCCGCATCGCCGCGATCTCCGCGACCTTCGCCCTGCAGCAGGCCCTCGCCGCCTACCGGGATGGCGACGAGGAGGAACTGGCGGACGGATTGACGGCGTACCGCTGAGTAGGTGGGACTGGCCGGGGGGGGGGGGGGCCCCCCCCCCCCCGGGGGGGGGGGGGGGGTGTGGAAGAAACACGCGGGCGCGCCCACGTCCACCGCGTGCGCGGAGGGGTCGGGCAGCCGCAGGTCCACGCTGTCGCGGGCGTGGGCGAGCGGATTGGCGCTCATCCGCAGTTCCCCGCGCGGGCACGCCTCGCGCAGTGCGGCGA
>NZ_JARWQD010000393.1 GCF_029869545.1 Nocardia wallacei
CCGTCCTCAACCGGGGGCCCCCCAACCCGCGGCGGCGGGCCCGGCTGGTCGGCGCGGCCGCCGCTCTGCGCGGCGACCGGTTCGGCTTCGGTGTCGGAATCGGCTGGGCTCCGGAGGAATTCGAATGGTGCGGCGTGCCATATGCGCGCCGCGGCGCCCGCGTGGACGAGATGATCGAGGTCATCCGGCTCGTACTGGGCGGCGGGATGGTCGAATTCCACGGTGAATTCTTCGATTTCGGACCGTTGCAGATGAGTCCCGCGCCGAAGCGGCCGGTACCGTTCTACATCGGTGGGCATACCGAGCCGGCGTTACGCCGCGCCGCCCGAGTCGGCGACGGCTGGAGTTCGGCAATGATGAAATACAAGGACATCTGCAAAACCATCGGCAAACTCACCGCGCTCCGTGCCGAATACGGCCGGACCGACCAGTCTTTCGAAATCCAGGTCGTATGTATCGATCGTTTCGGGCGCTCCGGCTACTCGGAACTGGCGGCCGCGGGAGTCACCGACACCATCGTGGTGCCGTGGGTGTTCGACGGCCTCGGCTTCGATGCCGACCTGGCCGCCAAGCAGGAGTCGCTGCACCGCTTCGCCGAGCAGTTCATCGCCGATCCGATCGGAGTTCCCGCATGACAACCACCACCGACCATCCCGCCCGCATCGCCGGGCGGGCCTCGCAGTCCGCGGTGCGCGCCCGCGACAAGGCCGCCTGGCTGGACCTTTTCGCCGACGACGGCATCGTCGAGGACCCGATCGGTCCCTCCCACTTCGACCCCGAGGGCAAGGGCCACCGGGGCCGGGACGCGATCGCGGCGTTCTGGGACAAGGCGATCGCGCAGACCGAATCGATCGAGTTCGTCTTCGACGACTCCTTCGCCTGCGGCAACGAGGTCGCGTTCACCGGCCTGATCCGCACGCACATCGGCGGGCAGGTCATCGACGCCGAGGGCGTGTTCACCTACCGGGTCGACGACGCCGGGAAGATCGCCGCCCTGCGCGCCTTCTGGGAGACCGACCGGGCCATGAAGACCATGAAACCGGCCTGATGCGAAGGGGCGTGCCGGAACATTCCGGCATGCCCCTTCGTCTTTCCGGCATGCTCTCGGCCGGAAAAGTCAGTGCGCCACCGGGCAGCCGCCGGTCTTGTAATCCACCTGGAACTCCTTGATTCCGTTGAGCCAGCCCGACTGCAGGCGGCGCGGATCACCGAGCTTGGAGATGTCGGGCAGGTGGTCGGCGATGGCGTTGAAGATCAGGTCGATCTCGAGCCGGGCCAGGTTGGCGCCGATGCAGAAGTGCGCGCCCGTGCCGCCGAAGGCCAGGTGCGGGTTGGGATCCCGGGTGATGTCGAAGGTGTAGGGGTCGTCGAAGACCTCTTCGTCGAAGTTCGCCGAGCGGTACATCATCACCACCCGCTGCCCCTTCTTGATCCGCACGCCGCCGAGCTCGGTGTCCTCGAGCGCGGTGCGCTGGAACGAGGTGACGGGGGTGGCCCAGCGAATGATCTCCTCCGCCGCGGTCTTCGGGCGCTCCTTCTTGAAAAGCTCCCACTGATCCGGGTTTTCGAGGAACGCGATCATGCCGTGGCTGATCGCGTTGCGGGTGGTCTCGTTGCCCGCCACCGCCAGCAGGATCACGAAGAACCCGAACTCCTCCGAGGTCAGCGCCTCGCCGTTGATATCGGCGTTGACGAGTTCGGTCACGATGTCGGTGGCCGGGCAGCCCTTGCGCGCCTCGGCCATCTGCCACGCGTAGCCGAGGATCTCCGTCGAGGCCGCGACCGGATCGGCGGTGGATTCGGGGTCGTCGTAGCCGGTCATGTCGTTGGACCACTGGAAGACCTTCATCCGGTCTTCCTGGGGCACGCCGATCAGCTCGGCGATCGCCTGCAGCGGCAGCTCGCAGGCCACCTGCGTGACGAAGTCGCCGGATCCGGCGTCCGCCGCGGCCTCGACGATGGCCTTGGCCCGTGCCGACAGCTCGGCGCGCAGGCCGTTGACCGCGCGCGGGGTGAAGCCCTTGGAGATCAGCTTGCGCATCCGGGTGTGCTGCGGCGCATCCTGATTCAGCAGCACGAACCGCTGCAGCTCGATCTGCTCGCGCTGGATGTCGTCGTTGAACCGCGGGATGGCGGTGTTCTCGTAGTTGGAGAACACCTCGCTGCGCCGCGACACCTCCTTGACGTCGGCATGCTTGCTGACCACCCAGAATCCGTCGTCCTGGAACCCGCCGACCTCGGGCGATTTCGGGTTCCACCAGATCGGCGCGGCCCGGCGCAGTTCCGCCAGCTCGTCGACCGGCACCCGCTGCGCCCACATCGCCGGGTCGGTGACATCGAATCCGTCGGGCAAGTTCGGAGCGGTGCGCGCGTCTACCACCTGCTGTCTCCTTCGACTAACTGAAACAGGTTCTACCGTCATTGAAGCATAGGCGGTACAACTAGTGAAGGAGCGGACTATTACCCTGAGAATGATCGCAGAACCTGTTTCAGTTTCTGCCCGAAAGGAACGACATGGGCACACCCGTCATCGTCGAGGCCGCACGCACCCCGATCGGCAAACGCGGCGGCTGGCTGGCCGGGCTGCACGCCGCCGAGGTCCTGGGCGCCGCACAGCGCGGCGTACTCGAGCGCGCACACCTGGACCCCGCGCTGGTCGAGCAGGTCATCGGCGGTTGCGTCATGCAGGTGGGCGAGCAGGGCAACAACGTCACCCGCACGGCCTGGCTGCACGCCGGACTCCCCTGGCAGACCGGCGCCACCACCATCGACGCCCAGTGCGGTTCGGCCCAGCAGGCCAACCACCTGATCGCCGGGCTGATCGCCGCGGGCGCCATCGACACCGGCCTGGCCTGCGGCGTGGAGTCCATGAGCCACGTGCCGCTGGGCGCGAACGTCGGCGAGAACGCCGGGCCGCGCCGCCCCGCGACCTGGGACATCGATATGCCCAACCAGTTCGAGGCGGCCGAGCGAATTGCCAAGCGGCGCGGCATCACCCGCGACGACATCGACGAATTCGGCGTTCGCTCACAGCGTCTGGCCGCCCGAGCCTGGGCCGAGGGACGCTACGAGCGCGAGGTGCTCACCGTCACCGCGCCCCAGGTCGACAAGGAGGGCAACCTCACCGGCGAGAAGCTCGACGTCAACCGCGATCAGGGGCTGCGCGACACCACACGCGAGGGTCTGGCCAAGCTGAAGCCGGTGCTCGAGGGCGGCATCCACACCGCGGGTACCTCGTCGCAGGTCTCCGACGGCGCCGCCGCGGTGCTGCTGATGGACGAACAGGCCGCTGCCCGTGCGGGTTTGCGCCCGCGCGCCCGCATCGTGACGCAGGCGCTGGTCGGCGCGGAGCCGGAGTTCCATCTCGACGGACCCGTCCAGGCCACCTCGCGACTGCTCGAGCGTTCGGGCATGAGCATGTCCGATATCGACCTGTTCGAGATCAATGAGGCATTCGCCTCGGTGCCGCTGTCGTGGGCGTCGGTACACCGCCCCGACCTGGATCGGGTCAACGTGAACGGCGGTGCGATCGCGCTCGGGCATCCGGTCGGCAGCACCGGATCGCGCCTGATCACGACGGCCCTGCACGAGCTGGAGCGTTCGGACAAGTCGATCGCGATGGTCCTCATGTGCGCCGGTGGCGCACTTGCGACAGGAACGATCATCGAGAGGGTCCAGTAACCCCCCGCTTTCAGGGGCAATGGTTGAATCTTCATCCCCTGAACGGACAAACGTGGCGTACGCCACACAATACGCGGTACAGAAGAGCCGATGAGATGTCAGCTATCTTGCGGCTACTGAAGGGGTCCTGACCGGGACCCTTTCGACGGGCCAGAACCGGTCTCCACCAGCGGTTCCCAACAACGGGTGCGGTGGCCCGCAAACGCCGCGGCCACAACCGGTTCCCGAACCGGTCGCCTGGAAGCTTCAAGGAAATCGCGAATCAGGCGTAGGTTTTCAGTTACTCAGCCGCTAATATCAATGATACGTATCCGAGATAACGACTGTTAGTACAGCGAAGGGAATTGGGCGGCTCACAATGGCTGATTTCGCGGCGCGGCTGAACAAGCTGTTCGAAACCGTGCATCCCCCGGGGCGTAAGCCGCACACCAACGCCGAGGTGGCGGCTGCGCTGACGGCCTCCGGCCATCCGATCTCGAAACCGTATCTCTCGCAGTTGCGGTCGGGACAGCGGACCAACCCGTCCGACGAGACGGTGGCCGCGTTGGCGAAGTTCTTCAAGGTCAAACCGGACTACTTCTTCAACGACATCTACGCCGCCAAGATCGATCACGATCTCGAGCTGCTGTCCCAGCTGCAGGGCTACGGACTGCGTCGGTTGTCGAGTAGAGCGTTCGATCTTTCCGAGGAATCGCAGAACCTCCTCACCTCCATGGCGGAGAAGCTGCGAGCGAGCGAGGGTCTGCCCGAGATCCCGCCGGACGGCACGGAATAGCAAGTCCCACAAGGCGACACAGTGCGGTGTCTCGGAGCCGCGCTGTGTTTGTTTTGCGGCTGAGACCGAAGCGGGGACGCTTCGGTCTCAGCCGTGTCCGCACTCGGCCACGCCACCCGCTGCCATGCCCGGCCGCGTTCCCGACGATGTGACCCACACCGCGATACCGGTCGGTCGGGCGAATCCCCGGCGTCTGTGACCCGCCCCGCCGAGGGACCCGTGATGGCCGGGGCACCAGCGTGATTCAGCCCTGACGGGTCGGGGCGGGGCGGGGCTCGGCCGGGGTGGCATCGAAGGCCCGGGCGATGGCGCGCACCCAGCCGCGCGGGCTCATGCCCTCGGGCGGCCTGATCCAGCGCGCGTCGACCACCACGTCCCCGAGCGGATGGCGCGCCCAGCGCGCCACCTTGTCGGCCCGCTCACTGACCGAACCCGCAGGCTCACCCGCGACGACGATCTCCATGCCGCCGCCGGATTGGACGTAGAGCGCGTCCATGATCTGCGCGACCTGATCGGATGCCTTGAGCTGGGTGCTGGACGGGGTCTTGTCGGAGGCCACTACCTCGGGGAAGCGACCGACCATCGTGCGGTGCAGGGGCCGAATCTGCCGCAGCAGCAGGCGCGCTCGCGCCCACAGCTCGATCACGATCCACACCGCGCCGACCGCGATGAGCAGACTGGCCACCTGCCACGCGGGCCAGTACCAGCCCTCCTGCCCGGGCTCGGCCGGTGCCGCATCCAACGCCAGGCGCCGGATCGACAGCACCGCCAGCACACCGACCAGGATGGTTCCGGAGGTGTAGAGGGCGATGCCGCGGCCGAGGCCGGTCCAGTCCAGATTCCGCAGGCCGGTGAAGGCGATGAACACGCACGCCAGCAGCGTCACCACCCAGCCGAACATGGTCGACCACGCCAGCGTGATCGCGATCGCGACGAGGCCGACGGCGTAGATGAGCGAGCCGATCTGGCGCAGATTCCGCCGCGACACGACCGGCCACGCGGCCGCGGCCACCACCGAGGTCGCCACGGCGAACAGCAGCCAGGCCGCCGTCTGGATCCGGTCGGCGAGCATCTGACCGCGAATTCCTTTGGGCCGTATGTGATCCAGGGCCACCGCGACCTCGGGAATCGATACGGTGGCGGGCCCGGCCACCCCCGCCCCCCCCACCACGAAAGCGACCCCCCCCCGCGGAGCGCGGGTGACCAGGACGCCGCCGCCCCCGGGACCCGCGGCCCAGCACAC
>NZ_JARWQD010000394.1 GCF_029869545.1 Nocardia wallacei
TATAGATCGGTTAAATTCGCCGTGCGCTCGCCCTAGGCGCGCGGGGGGGGGGGGCGGGTGGGGCGCCGCCGCGGCCCGCCGCACCCGGGGCGGGCACACCGTCGTTCGAGGAGCCAGCCATGACCTCCGTCGCCAGCAGGACCGAGTTGTATGCCGAGGTGCAGCAGTTCTACGCCGAGCAGATGCAGCGGCTCGACGGCCGCGACATCACCGGATACGCCGAAACATTCACCGAGGACGCGGAATTCGAGCACACGCCCGGACGCCCACCGGCCCGGACGCGGGCGGGCATCGTGTCGGATCTGGTCGAGTTCCACAAGCGGTTCGAGGACGATCCGATGCAGCGGCGGCACTGGTTCGACATGATCAACCTGCAGCCACAGGACGACGGCTCGATCGTCTCCACCGCCTACTGCCTGGTCGTCAAGATCCGGCCCGGGCAGAAACCGGAGATCGCGCCCAGCTGTGTGGTGCACGACGTGCTGGTCCGGATCGACGGCGCCCTGCTGACCCGCTCCCGGCGCGTAGCCCACGACTGATCGAAAACTCGACTCCCCCAAGGAGATATCCATGAATTCCGTGCAGCCCGTCACCGGACTCGCACTCGCCGCCGAGGCGCAGGACCTGCTGTTCCGCGAGGCCCGCACCGCGAACACCTTCACCGACGAGCCGGTCGGTGACGAGCAGATCCGAGAGATCTACGAGCTGGTCAAGTTCGGCCCGACCTCGATGAACCAGCAGCCGCTGCGCGTGGTGCTGGTCCGCACCGAGCAGGCACGTGCGCGGCTGGTCGAGCACATGATCGACAACAACAAGCCGAAGACGGCCACGGCGCCGCTGACGGCGATCCTGGCGGCGGACCTGAACTTTCACGATCAGCTGCCGAAGGTGTTCCCGCACGCGCCCGACGCCAAGGACTACTTCGCCGACCCCGCCGCCCGGGCCGACTCGGCGCGCTTCAACGCCCTCATCCAGGTCGGCTACTTCATCCTCGGCGTCCGCGCCGCGGGGCTGGCCGCGGGACCGATGAACGGTTTCGACGCGGCCGGGGTCGACAAGGAATTCTTTCCGGACGGCACGCACAGCTCGCTGGTGGTGGTGAATATCGGCAAGCCGGGTCCGGACGCCTGGTTCCCGCGCTCGCCCCGGCTCGACTACGACGAGGTCGTCACGCTCGCCGGCCCCCACCCCGCGGGGGGGGGGGGGCCCACCCCAAGGCCCGCCGGGCCGGCCCCCCGCCGGGTGGTGGCGATGAAGACCTCCTACAAGTTCGATCCCAGCCACGACCGCAGCACCAAGCGCTACTACACCACG
>NZ_JARWQD010000395.1 GCF_029869545.1 Nocardia wallacei
TTCACGGCCCGACCCAGCATTTCCCCCGCTTCACGGCCCCCGGGGCCGTGAAGCGGGGACATGAGCGGATGTGGTTGCGGGGCGGGCACATTCGTGGTGACTCAGGCAGCCACGAGTGCCTTCCGGTCACGGAGCAGCATGTACGTGGCCAGTCCGGCACCGGCGATGGTGAGGGCCGCGCCGACCAACGGGAGGGCGCGCAGGCCCGGGCCGTCGGCGATGATCCAGCCGCCGAGTTTGCCTGCGGCGGCCGCCGCCACCTGGTAGCCCGCGGCGTTGATCGCGACGCCGAGGGTCGGGGCGGACGCGGCGGCGCCGATCACGCGGGACTGCATGCCGGGGATGACCGCGAACGCCAGGACGCCCAGCAGGAAGGTGAGAACCGCTGCCGCCGCGGGGATCTCACCGACCATCCAGAACAGCGCCAGCGTCGCCGCCAGGGCGGTGAGCAGCCCGGTCAGGGCGGGCAGCAGGGCTCGATCGGCCAGCCATCCGCCGAGCTGGTTCCCGGCCACCGCGCCGGCGCCGTAGACCAGCAGCAGTACGGGCACGGCCGCCGCGCCGAATCCGGCGACGTCGGTGAGCAGCGGTGCGATGTAGGTGAAGACGCCGACCACGCCGACGCTGCCGACGGCGGTCAGGGCGATGGCGAGCAGCAGCCGCCGATCCGCCAGCACGCGCAGCTCGCCGAAGACGGAACCCGTTGCGGCCGGGGGAAGTCCGGTGACGAACCGCAGCACCATCAGCAGCCCGAGCCCGGCGATCGCAGCCACGGCGGCGAAGGTCACCCGCCACCCCACATACTGGCCGACGAAGGTCCCGAGCGGGGTCCCGAGCACGATGCCGAGGTTCATGCCGAGGGCCACCTGCGCGATCGCCGAGGCCGCCCGGCCCGCGGGCGCCGTCGCCACCACCGTCGCGATCGCGAGGGCGAAGAACGTCGCCACGATGAGCCCGGCGGCGAACCGGGTGACCAGCAGGATCGGATAGCCGGGCGCGAGTGCCGAGGCGAGATTCGCCAGCACCGCGAACCCGACCAGCCCGACGATCAGCCGCCGCCGCGGCACTCGCGCGGTCAGCACCGTGACCACCGGGCCCCCGACGATCATGCCCAGCGCGTAGGCGGTGACCAGCTGGCCCGCCGACGAGACCGGCACCGCGAGATCGGCCGCCACCTCCGGCAGGATCCCGGCGATCGCGAATTCGCCGGTGGTGAGGCCGAATACGACCAGCATCAGGGACAGCACGGGGAGCCGCATCACCACTCCAGATAGTTATAGTTCGAATAATACGAACTATAACTATCACAGCTCGAATCATCGCCGCTAGACTCGACGGCATGACCCGGCGGCCCGATCCTGTGTCGAACTTCCCGGTGGAAACCGAGATCGATCGCGACGTGTGCAAGCTGGTGCACACGTTCACGCACCGCCTGGACGTGCACGTGCGCCGCGTCGCCGAACAGCTGGGCCTGACGCCGTCGCAGGTCATCGCGCTGCGCGAGCTGTCGGAACCGATCACCGCGCGAGAGCTGGCCGGACGGATGACGTGCGAGCCCTCGAATGCCACCTTCGTGGTAGATAGGCTGGAGGCGCAGGGACTGGTGGAGCGCAAACCGCACCCCACCGACCGGCGGGCCAAACAGATCGAACTCACCGCCGCCGGGCGCGACAGCCGCGAGGCCGTCCTGGCCAGGCTCGGTACGGGATCACCGCTGACCTCGTTGAGTGCCACCCAGCAGCGGGAATTGCGTGACCTGCTGCGGTTGTTGACCGCTGTGGTGGAATCCGATTCGACCGAGCAGGATTCGTGACCTCCGCGGCACCAAGTTAGGCAAGGCTGACCAGTAGTAATGTAGGGGCGCCGGGATACTGTTGCGCGGGCGGAGGTATCCCGCAGGCAAGGACAGACTAGGAGAGCGGCAGTGCCGTACATCATCGCTGAACCGTGCGTTGACGTGAAGGACAAGGCGTGCATCGAGGAATGCCCCGTGGACTGCATCTACGAGGGTGGCCGCATGCTGTACATCCATCCGGACGAGTGCGTGGACTGTGGTGCATGTGAGCCCGTATGCCCGGTGGAGGCGATCTTCTACGAGGACGACACCCCGGACCAGTGGAGCGGCTACGTCAACGCCAACGTCGACTTCTTCGAGATGGAGGGCCTGGGCTCGCCCGGTGGCGCCACCAAGGTCGGTGCGCTGACCTACGACCCGCCGCTCATCAAGGAACTGCCGCCGATGGCGGGCGACGAGTAACCACGTTGTCGACGCGTGTAAGCAGCCTGCTGCCCGATTTCCCTTGGGACACCATCGCTTCCGCCAAGGCGCGGGCGGCGGCCCACCCGGGCGGCATCGTGGACCTCTCGGTGGGCACGCCGGTCGATCCGGTCGATCCGCTGATCCGGGAGGCCCTCGCCGCGGTGGCGGAGGTGCCCGGGTATCCGACCACGCACGGGACGCCGCAGCTGCGCGCGGCCGCGGTCGATGCGCTGAAGCGGCGCTTCGGAATTCCGGGCGTCGAACCGGACGCGGTGCTGCCCGCGATCGGCACGAAGGAACTCATCGCCGGGCTGCCGCGGCTGCTCGGGCTGGGCGCGCAGGATCTGGTGGTGATCCCCGAGGTGGCGTACCCGACCTACGAGGTGGGTGCGCTGCTGGCGGGCACCCGCATCGCCCGCGCGGACGGCCTCACCCAGCTGGGGCCGCAGTCGCCGGCGCTGATCTACCTGAACTCCCCGTCCAATCCGACCGGGCGGGTGCTGGGGGTGGATCATCTGCGCAAGGTGGTGGCCTTCGCCCGCGAGCGCGGCGCGATCGTCGCCTCCGACGAGTGCTACCTGGGCCTGGCGTGGGACGAGCGCGCGGTGTCGGTGCTGGATCCGGAGGTCTGCGACGGCGACCACACGGGGCTGCTGGCCATCCACTCGCTGTCGAAGACGTCGAATCTGGCCAGCTATCGGGCCGGGTTCGTGGCCGGTGACCCCGCGCTGGTGCGGGAGCTGCTGGAGGTGCGCAAGCACGCCGGGATGATGGTGCCGTTCCCGGTGCAGGCCGCGATGACCGCCGCGCTCGGCGACGACACCCACGAGGCCCGCCAGCGCGAACGCTACCGGGCCCGCCGCGAGGTGCTGCGAAAGGCGTTGCAGGCGGCCGGTTTCCGCATCGACCACTCGGAGGCGGGCCTGTACCTGTGGTCGACCCGCGGCGAGAACTGCCGCACCACCCTGGACTGGCTGGCCGAGCGCGGCATCCTCGCCGCCCCCGGCGACTTCTACGGCCCCACCGGCACCGACCACGTCCGCATCGCCCTCACCGCCACCGACGAACGCATAGCCGCCGCGGCCGAACGCCTCGCCTAGTTCCGGCGGCGGTGGATTCCGGCCAAAAGCATGCCGGAAACAGGAGGGCGGGAGCACGCCGCGAATGACGGCTTGCGGAGTCTCTGTCGCCGGGGCGGCGAAGGCTGTCTCGCATGGCCCTGTCGGTCGGGCGGCGAAGGCTGTCTCGCATGACCCTGTCGGTCGGGCGGCGAAGACTAACTCCTTTCCCCTCAGTCGGGTGGGGCGGCGAAGACGAGGTGGAGGAGGGGGTGGGGGCGGCCCTCGGAATCGGTTTCGGAGCGGCCGGTGACGACGAAGCCGTGGCGCTGGTAGAAGCCGAGGGCCTGCGGGTTCTCCTCGTTGACGTCGACGGTGAGCGAGGGGAACCGCTCGAGGGCGGCGCGCAGCAGGACCGAGCCGATGCCGCAGCCGCGGAAGTCGTCGTCGATGAACAGCATCTCCAGCTGCCCGGCGGAGATCCCGGAGAATCCGACGATGCGGTCGTCCACCACCGCCACCGTGATCTCCACCAGGGGCAGATAATCGCTGGCCAGGTGGCTTTCGATGTGGTCGAAGTACTCCCGGGACAGGAAGTGGTGCGTGGCCGCGACGGCGCTGCGCCACACTTCCACCAGTCTCGGAAACTCGGTCCGACCCGCGCACGGCCGCAGCGTTATCGTCATGTCGGTCACTCCAGGATGGTAAGGGTCGCGCGAGCTCACCCCGAGCCGGACCGCTCGGCGTTAGCCTGGGGTATGGACGCTGTCACGGTTGTCCCTGCCCCGCCCAACGAGCCGGTGCACTCCTACGCACCGGGAACCGCCGAGCGTGAGCGCCTGACGGCCCGGCTGGCCGAGATCTCCGCCGAGACCGTCGACGTGCCGCTGGTGATCGGCGGCAAACATCAGCCGGGCACCGGCCCCCGGCTCGACATCGTGATGCCGCACCGCCACCGGCACGTGCTCGGCACCTACACCGACGCCACCCGCGAGGAGGGCCGCGCGGCGGTCGAGGCGGCCGTCGCCGCGGCCCCGGCCTGGCGCGAGACCCCGTTCGACGAGCGGGCGGCGGTGCTGCTGCGCGCGGCCGACCTGCTGTCCGGGCCGTGGCGCGAGACCGTCGCCGCCGCCACCATGCTGGGCCAGTCGAAATCGGCGTATCAGGCCGAGATCGACGCACCCTGTGAGCTGATCGACTTCTGGCGGTTCAATGTCGCCTTCGCCCGGCAGATTCTGGCGCTGCAGCCCAATTCCGGTGCGGGCGTGTGGAATCGGATGGACTATCGGCCGCTGGAGGGTTTCGTCTACGCGATCACGCCGTTCAACTTCAGCGCGATCGCCGGTAACCTGCCCACCGCCCCCGCGCTGATGGGCACCACCGTGGTGTGGAAGCCCTCGCCCACCCAGACGCTGGCCGCCTACTACACGATGCGGCTGCTGGAGGAGGCCGGACTGCCGCCCGGCGTGATCAACCTGGTCACCGGCAACGGCGCCGAGCTGTCGGAGGCGGTGCTGCCCGATCCGCGGCTGGCCGGTATCCACTTCACCGGTTCCACGCGCACCTTCCGGTACCTCTGGCAGCAGGTCGGCGCGAATCTGCCGCGCTACCACGGGTATCCGCGACTGGTGGGCGAGACCGGCGGCAAGGATTTCATCGTCGCGCACTCCTCGGCCGATCCGGAAGCGTTGCGGGCGGCGCTGATTCGGGGCGCCTACGAGTATCAGGGCCAGAAGTGCTCCGCCGCCTCCCGCGCCTATGTCCCGCGGTCGGTGTGGCGCCGGATGGGCGACGATTTCCTGCACGAGACCGCGGGCATCGCCTACGGCGACGTGTCGGATCTGTCGAATTTCGGTGGGGCGCTGATCGATCGGCGCGCCTACGACAAGAACGTGGCCGCCCTGGAGCGGGCGCGCGATGCCGGTCTCGAGATCCCGGTCGGTGGCCGCTACGACGACAGCGAGGGCTATTTCGTCCGCCCCACGGTGCTGCTGGCCGACGATCCGCGGGACGAGGCGTTCACCACCGAATACTTCGGCCCGATCCTGTCGGTGCACGTCTACGACGACACCGACCCGGGCGCCTTCGCCACGCTGCTGCGCGAGGTCGACACGGCCGCGCCCTACGCACTCACCGGCGCGGTGTTCGCCCGCGACCGCGCGGCGATCGACGAGGCCGCGGCCGCGCTCCGGTACACCGCGGGCAACTTCTACATCAACGACAAACCGACGGGTGCCGTCGTCGGGCAGCAGCCGTTCGGCGGCGCCCGCGCCTCCGGCACCGACGACAAGGCGGGCTCGTACCTCAACCTGCTGCGCTGGGTGGCGCCCCGGACGATCAAGGAAACCTTCGTCCCGCCCACGGATTACCGCTATCCGCACATGGGGTCCTGATGCCGGTGAACCCGCTGCGTCCCGCGATCCTGGCCGCGGCGGATTCGCCCCGCATGAAGCACGCGGTGCTGAAGGTCCCGATCACCGCGGCGGTGGTGCGCCGGTTCGTGGCGGGGGAGTCCCGCGCGGACCTGATCCCGGTCCTGCGCGAGTTGCTGGACGGTGGACGGATGGTCAGCGTCGACTTCCTCGGCGAGCACACCACCGAACGCGCCATGGCCGACGACGCCGTCGCGGAGTATCTGGCGCTCATCGACGAACTGTCGGTGCTGGGCAAGGCCGTGGAGTCGCCGTCGGATGCCGTTCGGCCCGTGGAGGTTTCGGTCAAGCTGTCGGCGCTCGGTCAGGCGCTCGGGCCCGACGGTCCCGCCATCGCGACCGCCAACCTGCGCGCCCTGTGCCTGCGTGCGGACCAGGCCGGGGTCTGGGTCACCGTCGATGCCGAGGACCACACCACCACCGACGCGACCCTGGACACGGTGCGGCAGCTGCATGGCGAATTCCCGTGGCTGGCCGTCGCGGTGCAGTCCTATCTGCGCCGCGCCGAGACCGAATGCCGCGAGCTGGCCGGGGTCGGCACGCGAATTCGGTTGTGCAAGGGCGCCTATCGGGAACCCGAGGCGGTCGCCTACCTGCGCCGTGCCGAGGTGGACTCGTCGTACCTGCGCTGCCTGGACGTGCTGATGCGTGGCGGCGGCCGCCCGATGGTGGCGACCCACGACCCCGCCATGATCGAGGCGGCCACCCGGCTCGCCGTCGACAATGCCCGCGGCCCAGGCGATTACGAGTACCAGATGCTCTACGGCATCCGGGACGCCGAGCAGCGCCGGCTGGCCGCGGCGGGCCGCGCCGTGCGCGTCTACGTCCCCTACGGCAGCCAGTGGTACGCCTACCTCATGCGCAGGCTCGCCGAACGCCCGGCCAACCTGGGCTTCTTCCTCCGCGCCCTGGCCGATGCCCGCCTTCACCTTCCCGGCATGCTTCCTCTCATCCCCGGCATGCTTCCTCCCGGCATGCCTCCTCTTATTCCCGGCGTCCTTCCTCCCGGCGTGCCTCCTCTCACTTCCCGGCGTGCCTCCTCTTGCTTCCCGGCATGCTTCCTCCCGGCGTGCTTCCGCTTACTTCCCGGCGTACTTCCCCTATTCCCGGCGTGCTTTTGGCCGGGACCCTCAGACCAGCGGCTTGCCGAAGCGGCGGCGCATGCGCATGTCGAACAGGTAGGTGTTGAGCGGGGCCGCGCGGATCACGGCGGGCAGCCGCGTCCAGACCGCCGAGATGGCCTTCAGGACCAGCGTGAAGCGGCGCTCGTCGCGCGCGGTCCAGGTCATGCCCATCTCGTCGCGGAGATGCTGGGGTAGCAGCGCGGTCACGGCGAACCGGTGGAACCGCCCGAATACGAACCGCACCGGGCGCGCGAGCATCTTCAGGTCGATCAGGTCGTTGAAATAGTCCCGGACCGGCTGGTCGATGGTGCGCTGGGCCAGGTTCTCCTCCCAGTACCGGAAGAACTCCGCCCGCGTGGCGGGCCACATCTCCGGCCGCATCTGCAGCGTGGTGCCCAGCCGGGCGCTGTAGCGGTAGAAGTCCTCGGCCAGTTCGGGGTCCATCGGCCCGCGCATCCGGGTGTAGAGGTCGTCCACCCCCCAGTACAGGCACGCCGCCACCCACAGCTGCAGCTTCGGGTCGAAGGCGTTGTACTTGACCGGGCTGTCGGCGTTCGAGCGGATCGGCCGGTGCGAGACGTTCACCGCGTCCCGATAGGCCTTGCGATCTTCCTCGTTCCCCATCCACGCCACGGCCAGATATGTGAGGGTGGTGCGCAGTCGTTTGATCGGGTGCAGGGTCACCTTGCCGCTGTCGACGGGGCTCTCCAGCACCCCGTAGCCCACCGGCGGGTGGCTGAGCTGCATGATGACGTTCGCGGCGCCGCCGAGGAAGGCGGCGATCCCGTCGATGTGGTCACGGACGGTGTCCGGGGTCAGGGTCGACTCCGGGACGGTCGGCTCATGGTCGGTCGCGCGCACGGCGGCGGTCATCGTTGACTCGTCTCCTCGATCTCGTTTCGCACCCGTCAGGGCCAGAAAGAAGTGTGAGAAACTTCGCCTCTCACCTTCTCATCGCCGATCGATGCTGTCAATCGCTGGCAACCCGCCATTGATCCTGTGCGATGATTTTAATGTCATCGTGTCACAGCGAGAGGGGAACGGGTCATGGCCAAGCTGGCCAAACTGCTGCCGCTGGTACGTGGGGCGGGCGCCGAGGATCGCAGCCAGTCGCAGGTGCTCGATGCGGCGCTGCTGGCGTTCCTCGACTTCGGTATCAAGCGGACGAGCATGGTCGAGGTCGCTCGCCGCGGCGGGCTCTCGCTGGCGACGCTGTATCGGCGCTTCGCGGGCAAGTCGGATCTGATCCAGGCGGTGGGCCTGCGGCAGGCCCGCCAGTTCATCGATCAGGTGGACGCGGCCGTGCAGCGGCAGATCGATCGCGATGCCAGTGCCGAGGATCAGATCGTGGAGCTGTTCGTCGCCTTTCTCGACGGACTGCGCGGCAACCGGCTGCTGGATCGGCTGCTGAAGACCGAGCCGGAGATCGTGCTGCCGTACCTGACCGTGCAGGGCGCTCCCGTGATCGAGCTGGGCCGCGACTACCTCGCCGAATTCATCGCCCGGCTGCAGGCGGAAGGCAAACTGCCGCAGTATGATCCGCAGCCGCTGGCGGAGATGATCGCGCGCACCTCGCTGTCGATGGCGCTCACGCCGCAGACGGTCATCCCGCTCGACGACGAGGCCGCGCTGCGGCGTTTCGCGCGCGAGCACGTGGTGCCGGGCTTCCGGATTTCCTAGCGGGCCTACACCAGTCGCAGTCCGAGGCGTCGCCGGACGCGCATATCCAGCAGAAAGGCGTTGACGGGGAACAACTTCACGGCCGTGGGCATGCGGGCCTCCACCGCGCCGACGCGGCGCAGCAGCCGGGCCAGGCGGCGGTCGTCGCGCTCGTTCCAGGCCATCCCCATCTGCTCGCGCAGGTGCGGCGGCAGCAGGCCCGCGACCACGAAGCGGTGAAACCTGCCGAACGCCAACTGAATCGGCCGCGGGAACATCTTCAGGTCGATGAGGTCCTGGAAGTAGGCGCGGACGGGCGGGTCGATGGTGGTCTTCGCCAGATTCGCCGCCCAGTACCGGTCGAAGGCGTCGCGGTCGGGCGGCCACAGCTCGGGCGGCATCTGCAGGGTGGAGCCCAGGCGCTCGGCGTGCCGGTAGAAGGCGTCCGCGTCGGCCTCGTTCATCGGGCCGTGCATGCGCTCGTTGAGATCACGGGCGCCCCAGTACAGGCAGGCCGCGACCCACAGCTGCAGGCGCGGGTCGAACGCGTTGTACTTCACCGGGCTCGACGCCGTCGAGTGGACCGGGCGGTGCGAGGCGTTGACCGCGTCGCGGTAGGCGGCGCGCTCCTCGTCGGTGCCGAGCATCGCCACCGCCAGATACGTGAGAGTGGTGCGCGTGCGCTTGATGGGGTGTAGAAAGATCTTGCCGCTGTCCACGGTGCTTTCCATCACGCCGTAGCCGACCGGCGGCGCGCTGAGCTGCATGATGACGTTGGCCGCGGCACCGAAGAAGGCCGCGGACCCGTCGAGGTAGCGGGTGATGTCGAAATCGCTACCGGGAAGGCCGTTTTCGTCCGTCGTTACGCGCCGCGGGCTGGTCATCGTCGACCCCATCCTCTGTGAGAAGGCTATATACCAACACTCTCACCCACTCACCGCTGTGTCAACCGTCACAGCCCATGGAACTACGGGCCTCGCCGCGGGGCCCGGCATCCGGGTGGCGTTGGTAGGTTGAGCGCGTGTCGTTGCCGCTGCTGAAGTCGCTGAATCCGGCCGCCGTCGCCGCCGGTGCGGATATTCCGGACGCCGTCACCATCGACGGAACCACGCTGTCGCGCAGCGATCTGCTCGGCGCGGCCACCTCGGTGGCGGAGCGGGTCGCGCGGGCCGAGCGGGTGGCGATCCTGGCGCGCCCGACCCCGTCGGCCGTGCTGGCCGTGATCGGCTGCCTGATCGCGGGCGTCACCGCGGTGCCCGTGCCGCCGGATGCGGGGGCGGCCGAAATGGCGCACATCCTCGACGATTCGGGGGCGCAGGCCTGGCTCGGCGAGGCGCCGGAGGGTGCCACGCTGCCGGTGATTCCGGTGCGCCTGCACGCGCGGTCCTGGCACACCTATCCCGAACCCTCGCCCGAGACAACGGCTTTCGTGCTCTACACCTCCGGAACCACCGGCGCCCCCAAGGGGGTGGTGCTGAGCAGGCGGGCCGTCGCCGCCGGGCTGGACGCGCTGGCCGATGCCTGGGCCTGGACGGCGAACGATGTTCTGGTGCACGGGCTTCCGCTGTTCCACGTGCACGGCCTGATCCTCGGCGTGCTCGGACCGCTGCGGGTGGGCAGTCCGCTGGTGCACACCGGTAAGCCGACCCCGGCGGCCTATGCCGCGGCCATGGGGACGCTGTATTTCGGGGTGCCCACAGTATGGTCGCGGATCGCCGAAGACCCCGCTGCCGCACGGGAATTGACCAATGCCCGGCTGCTGGTGTCGGGCAGTGCCCCGTTGCCGGTGCCGGTCTTCGAGCGACTACGGGAGCTGACCGGGCACGCGCCGGTCGAGCGCTACGGCATGAGCGAGACCATGATCACCCTGTCCACCCGCGCCGACGGCGAGCGTCGCCCCGGCTGGGTGGGCACGCCGGTCGCGGGGGTGCAGACCCGGCTGCGCGACGAGGCGGGCGAGCCGGTCCCGCACGACGGGGAGAGCATCGGCGGGCTGCAGGTGCGGGGCCCGATGCTGTTCGACGGCTACCTGAACCGCCCCGAGGCCACCGCCGCCTGCCGGACCGAGGACGGCTGGTTCGTCACCGGCGATGTGGCCGCGATCGATCCGGACGGTTTTCACCGCATCGTCGGGCGGGAATCGGTGGATCTGATCAAGTCCGGCGGCTACCGTATCGGCGCGGGGGAGATCGAGACCTGCCTGCTGGGCCACCCGGCCGTCGCCGAGGTCGCGGTCGTCGGCGTTCCCGACGACGACCTCGGCCAGCGCATCGTCGCGTACGTGGTGCCCTCCGCGGGCTCGGCGCCGGACGAAGGCGCGCTGATCGACCATGTGGCACAACAGCTTTCCGCGCACAAACGGCCCCGCGAGGTGCGGTCGGTGCGGTCGTTGCCACGCAACGCCATGGGGAAGGTCCAGAAGAAGCTGCTGGGCTGAGGTCCGGGAGGCTCAGGCGATGTCGCGCACGGCCCGCATCACCGTTCTGCTGCTGTTCGTGGCGTGGACGATCGACTTCGTCGACCGGCTCGTGATCAATTTCGCCCTGCCCGCGATCGCCGACGACCTCGATCTGGACCACACCGGCACCGGGATGATCGTGTCGGCGTTCTTCCTGGCCTACGCGGCCATGCAACTACCCGGCGGGCTGCTGGCCGACCGATTCGGTGCGCTGCGCATGTGCGTGATCGGCATGCTGGCGTGGTCGGTATTCACCGGATTGACCGCGCTGGCCTGGTCGTTCGCGGTGCTGCTGGTGGCGCGGTTCCTCTTCGGCCTGGTGCAGGGCGTATTCCCGGCCGCCGCGACGAAGGCGCTGGCCGAGCGGAGCACGGCGGCCGAGCGGACCACGGCGGCGGGCTGGACCAATGCCTCCAACGCCTGCGGCGTGCTGCTGGCGGCGGTCATCGCGGCGGCCCTGCTGCCCACCCTCGGGTGGCGCGGGATGTTCGTGGCGATCTCGGCGCTCGGGGTGCTGGTGGTGCTCGCCTGGGCGCGCTGGATGCCGCCGCCGCTGACCCGGGCGCGGGAGGTCGGCGGGCAGCCCTGGCCGCTGTTCCGGGTGCCCGCGCTGATCGGCTGTGCGGCAATCTATTTCGGCTACGGCGCGTTCAACTGGGGATTGGTCTCGTGGGTGCCCACCTACCTGAACGAGGCGCGCGGCGTGGAACTGGAACGGGCCGCGCTGCTGGCGGTGTTCCCGACCGTGGCGGCGGCGGTCGGCATCGTGAGCGGTGGCTGGCTGTCGGATCGGTTGCGGGGGCGTCCGCGCCGGATCGTGGTGCCCAGCATGGGAATCGCCGGTGCGGGATTGTTCGTGCTGCCCGCCACGCCGTCGGTGCCGATGTTCATGATCGTGCTGACCGTGGCCACCGGAATCGGGGCGCTGACCTATATGGCCGCCATGTCGCTGCCGCTGCGGGCGCTGCCCAGTTCGCTGATCGGGACGGCCGCCGGGATGATCGTCTTCGGTGCGCAACTCGGCGGCATCCTGTCGCCGCTGCTGTTCGGGGTGATCGTCGACCGCGTCTCCTACGCCGCGGCGTTCGGCGCGCTGGCCTTCGGGCCGCTGGTGGCGATCGTGGCCGCCGCGGTCATGCCGCAGTCCGCCGGGGCCTTCCTCGCCTCGGTGCGCGCACGGCCCGCCCTGGCCGAACATCTGGAGGAGGCGGCGCCGTCGGTTCCCGATTGACCTCCAGTGCACTCGAGGTTGTACCGTCGGGCACATGATCGCCACGCTGTCGCCCGCCCAGATCGACTACCTGCGCAGCCAGCGGCTCGGTCGGCTGGCCACGATCCGCCCCGACGGCTCGCCGCAGAACAATCCGGTCGGGTTCCGCTACAACGAGGATCTCGGCACCATCGATATCGCGGGCTACAACATGGGCGCCTCGCAGAAGTTCCGCAACCTCGACAAGGAGGAGCGGGTGGCCTTCGTCGTCGACGACATCAAGTCGGTGGATCCGTGGGAGGTCCGCTGCCTCGAAATCCGCGGCACCGCACAGGCACTGCGCGATATCGACACCTACGTCGACAGCGCCTCCCGCGAACTGATCCGCATCACCCCGTCCCGCGTCCTCGCCTTCGGCATCGAGTGATGCCTTCGTAAGCGCGGGAGTGCCGTGGATTCCAGGCGGTGACGCGAGAAGCATTGTGGCTCAGCGTCGGCGGCGGCCGGGTCTTCACCACTCGTGGCGAGGTGCGGCGGGGACGATACGGTGAGCGAATGCTGCACACTGATCGGCAGGTCGGCGAAGGGGCCGCACCAGGCCCGGAAATCGAACTGCCGCAGAGACTTTCGGATGTACCCACCGCGCCCGGCGGATGGCCCCTCGTGGGGCACAGTCTGCGCGCGCTGCGCGATGCTCCCGGCTTCGTCAGCGCGCTGTCGGATCTCGGGCCGATAGTTCGGATCCGATTCGGCCGGAAGACCGGTTATCTGCTCACCACACCGGATCTCGTGCGCGAGGTCGGGCTCGGTGCCGACCTGAACCGGGAAGATCTGCGCGAGGCGATCGAGGACCTCGCGGGTGGCTCGGTGAACGTGCTGCGCGGTGAGAAACACAAGGTGCGGCGCCGCATGATCGCTCCCGCCCTGCGGCAGAGCCGCCTCGCCGCCTATGCCGAGTCGGCGGCCGATATCGCCGGACGATGGTCGGCAGGGCTGCCCGCGGGCGGTCGGGTGAACCTCATGGACGAGGCGACCGGCCTGATCCTCGACACCATGACCTCCACCCTGTTCACCGCCGACTTCAGCGACGATGTGCGCCGTCGGATCGGCGACAGTGTGCCCTCGCTGCTGAGCCAGATCATCGTGCGGGCCGCGCTGCCGCCGCAGGTGCGCCGCATGCGGGTGTTCGCCAACCGGCGGTGGCGCCGGGAGGCGGGGGAGCTGCGCGCCGCCATCGGCGCAATGGTCGCCGAGTATCGCCGCCGCGACGAGGATTTCCGCGATGTGGTGTCCGCGCTCATCCGGCACACCGACGACACCGGGGCGACCTTGTCCGACGAGCACATCATCGATGAGGTGATCATGATGCTGTCCGGGGGGCTCGGGTCGATGGCATCGATGGCGGGCTGGTTGTGGCACGAGGTGATGCGCAGGCCCGCCGTCGCCGCGCAGCTCTACGCCGAACTCGACGGCGTGATCGGCGGCGAGCCGGTCCGGCCCGACCATCTCGCCCGGCTTCCCTACCTGAAGCAGGTGGTGACCGAGACGCTTCGGTTCTGGGCGCCGTGGGTCAGCGCGAGCACCGCCGACGGCGTCATCACAATCGGCGGCCTGTCGATTCCCGACGGCACCGCAATCATGTTCAGCCCGTACATGATTCAGCACGACGAACGCTACTTCGCCGACCCGGAGGAATTCGACCCGGACCGCTGGTCCCCGGAGCGCGTCGGCGAGCTGGACAAGAAGGCCAACCTGTGGTTCGGCATCGGTCGCCGCAGGTGCCCGGGCGAGCACTTCGCGAACCTGGAGATCGCCCTCGCCTCCGCCGCCCTCCTGTCCCGCTGGCGGCCCACCCCCGATCCCGATTACGTGGTGCGGGCCTCGAACCGGGATTTCGTCCTGGCCCCCTCGGCCTTGCCGGTCACGCTGCACCCCCGCTGACCGAGGGAGTCCGAGCACCGGCGTATATCGCTTGCGGCGGGGCTCGGCGGTGCCGCAGAATTGGCGCTCTATGCCAGGACCTGCGGAAATACGGGAATCAGTGGGTGGTTCATGTTCGATGTGATCATTGCCGGGGGCGGGCCGACCGGTGCGATGCTGGCCGCCGAACTGCGGCTGCACGATGTGCGGGTGCTGGTGGTGGAGAAGGAATCCGAGCCCGCATCGGCCGTGCGCATCGTCAGTCTGCATATTCGCAGTCTCGAGCTGATGGCGATGCGGGGGCTGCTGGATCGGCTGCTCGAGCGGGGACGGCGGCGTCCGGTCGGCGGCCTCTTCGCCGCCATCCCCGCACCCGCGCCCGAGGGGCTGGATTCCGCGTACGCCTATCTGCTGGGCATCCCGCAGCCGGTCGTCAACCGTGTGCTCGAAGACCATGCGGTCGAGCTGGGGACGGTGGTCCGAAAAGGTTGCGCGATAACCGGTTTCGAGCAGGACGACGAGGGTGTGACCGTCGAGTTGTCCGGCGGTGAGCGGCTGCGGGCGCGGTACCTCGTCGGTTGCGACGGCGCGCGCAGTACGGTGCGCAAGCGGCTCGGCGTCGGCTTTCCCGGCGAGCCCTCGCGGAACGACACGCTGATGGGTGAGCTGGAAGTCGGTGTGGCACAGGAGGAGATCGCCGCCGCGGTGGCCGAGATCCACAAGACCGACAGGCGATTCGGCATGCGCCCGTTCGGCGAACGCGTCTATCAGGTCATCGTCCCGGCCGCGGGAGTCAGCGATCGGGAACAGCCGCCCACCCTCGAGGACTTCCGAGAACGGTTGCGCGCCATCGCCGGAACCGATTTCGGCGTGCACTCACCGCGCTGGCTGTCGCGCTTCGGCGATGCCACGCGGCTGGTCGAGCGCTATCGGATCGGACGGGTGCTGCTGGCGGGGGATGCGGCGCACATCCACCCGCCCACCGGCGGTCAGGGCCTGAACCTCGGCGTGCAGGACGCGGTCAACCTCGGCTGGAAACTGGCCGCGCGGATTCGCGGCTGGGCGCCGGAAACGCTGCTGGACACCTACCACACCGAACGCCATCCGGTCGCCGCGGCCGTTCTCGACAACACCCGCGCCCAGATGGAGCTGTCGTCCACCGAACCGGGCCCGCAGGCCGTGCGCAGGCTGCTCACCGAACTGATGAACCTCGACGAGGTGAACCGCTACCTGATCGAGAAGATCACCGCGCTCGACATCCGCTACGACTGTGCGCTACCCGCCGAGCAAATCCCATCGGCCCACGCCCCGGCCGCCACGGCCCCCGATCTACTCGGCCGCCGCCTGCGCGACATCGACCTCGAGCAGGGCCGCCTCTACGACCACCTGCAGCGGGGCCGCGGCCTGGTGCTGGACCGGACCGAACGCCTGACCGTCGCAGGCTGGTCCGACCGCGTCGACCTCATCGCCGATCCCACTGCGGCACTGGACGTTCCGGCCCTGCTGCTCCGCCCGGACGGTTACATCGCCTGGATCGGCGACGGCCAGCAGGACCTGGGCGACCACCTCACCCACTGGTTCGGCGGGCCCGCCGACCGAATCAGTTGGCGTGCAGGGCGGCGTTGAGTTCGATGCCGGTGCCCTGGCGGGCCACCACCTCCACCGCGCCGGACAGGGAGTTGCGGCGGAAGAGCAGATTGGACCGCCCGGAGAGTTCGAGGGCCTTGACCGTGCGGCCGTCGGGCAGCGCGACCTTGGTGCCCGCCGTCAGATACAGGCCCGCCTCGACCACGCAGTCGTCGCCGAGGGAGATGCCCAGGCCCGCATTGGCGCCCAGCAGGCAGCGCTCACCGATCGAGATGACCTGCTTGCCGCCGCCGGACAGCGTGCCCATGATCGAGGCGCCGCCGCCGATATCGGAGCCGTCGCCGACCACGACACCCGCGGAGATGCGGCCCTCCACCATCGACGCGCCGAGCGTCCCGGCATTGAAGTTCACGAAGCCCTCGTGCATCACCGTGGTGCCCTCGGCCAGGTGCGCGCCCAGCCGCACGCGGTCGGCGTCGGCGATACGCACGCCCTGCGGCAGCACGTAATCCACCATGCGCGGGAACTTGTCCACGCCGTACACGGTGACCGGGCCGCGGGCGCGCAGCTTGGCGCGCACCAGCTCGAACTCCTCGACCGAGCACGGTCCGTGGTTGGTCCACACCACGTTGGCGAGCAGCCCGAACTGGCCCTCCAGGCTCAGTCCGTGCGGCTGCACGAGCCGGTGCGAGAGCAGGTGCAGCCGCAGGTACTCGTCGTGGGTGTCGGCGGGCGGGGCGGACAGGTCGGCGATGGTGGTGCGCACCGCGACGACGTCCACGCGGCGGGCCTCGTCGAAGCCCACCAGCTCGGCGAACCGGGTGTACTCGGGGTCGGCCGGGGTCAGCTTCGCGGTGCCGGACTCGGCGAACTCGCCCAGCTCCGGATACGGAAACCAGGTATCGAGGACCGTGCCGTTGACGGTCACCGTGGCGAGGCCGACTGCTGTTGCTCCCTGAGTACTCACGCAGGTCAGTGTATGAGCAGCCGCGCTCCCATCGATCCCGTGGGTCCGGGGGCGGCGGGCCGAACATTAGGCTCGGTGGGGTGACCATCGATCTGCGCGCCGACCCCATCACCCTCGCCGCCGCCCTCGTCGACATCCCGAGCGTGTCCCGGGACGAGGCCGCGATCGCCGACACCGTCACCTGGGCGCTGCGCGAGCAGACCACCGGATTCGAGGTGCTGCGGCACGGCAACACCGTGCTGGCGCGCACCGATCGCGGGCTGCCCACCCGGGTGATCCTGGCCGGTCATCTGGACACGGTCCCGATCGCCGACAACGTGCCGGGTCACTTCGACGTCGAGGACGGCGAGCAGGTGCTGCGCGGCTGCGGCAGCGTCGACATGAAATCCGGCGACGCGGTATTCCTGCACCTGGCCGCCACCGTCGCCGAACCGATCTGCGATCTGACGCTGATCTGCTACGACTGCGAGGAGATCGCGGCCGAGTTCAACGGCCTCGGCCGCATCGAGCGCGAGCTGCCCGAATGGCTCGACGGCGACCTGGCGATCCTGGGCGAGCCGTCCGGCGGCTGGATCGAGGCGGGCTGCCAGGGCACCCTGCGGGCCCGGCTCACGGTCACCGGCACCCGCGCGCACACGGCGCGAGCATGGCTGGGGGACAACGCGATTCACCAGCTGGCGCCGATCCTGCAGCGGCTGCGGGACTATCGGCCCCGGCAGGTCGACATCGACGGCTGCGTGTACCGGGAGGGCCTGTCGGCGGTGGAGGTCACCGGCGGCGTGGCGGGCAATGTGGTGCCCGACGCGGCCTCGGTCGTCGTGAATTTCCGCTTCGCGCCGGACCGTTCGCTGGACGAGGCGACCGAGCATGTGCGGCAGGTGTTCTCGGGCCTGGACCTGAGTTTCGAGCGGACCGACGGCGCGCCCGGCGCCCTGCCCGGACTCTCCGCGCCCGCGGCCAAGGACCTCGTGCGGCAGGTGCACGCCCACGGCGGCGGTGGCGTGCGCGCCAAGTACGGCTGGACCGATGTCTCCCGATTCGCCGCCCGCGGCATCCCCGCGGTCAATTTCGGCCCCGGCGACCCGAACCTGGCCCACAAGGTCGACGAGCGAGTCCCGACCGCCCAGATCACCACGGTCACCCAGATTCTGCGCGACTACCTGACGGGGCGGACGCACTGATCGTGCCGGGGTACGCCCCCCAGTAACCTGGTGCGCATGTCCACCGACTCCGAGCCCGTATACCCCCGATCGCCGAAGTCGACCCCCACCTACCGCGGACCGATAATGCTGCGCCGGGACCGGAAAGCGGAGACCGGGAACACCGATCAGCATCTGCTCGACCGCCGCGGCCCCAGCGACTGGGTGCACACCGACCCCTGGCGGGTGCTGCGCATCCAGAGCGAATTCGTGGAGGGCTTCGGCGCGCTGGCCGAGATTCCCAGGGCCGTGGCGGTTTTCGGTTCCGCGCGCACCCAGGTCGATACGCCCGAGTACCAGGCGGCCAGCGCGATCGGCGGCGCACTGGCCCGCGCCGGATTCGCCGTGATCACCGGCGGCGGTCCGGGTGTGATGGAGGCGGCCAACCGCGGCGCCTCGGAGGCGGGGGGATTCTCGATCGGTCTCGGCATCGAGCTGCCGATGGAGCAGGGCCTCAACGACTGGGTGGATCTCGGCATCAACTTCCGCTACTTCTTCGCCCGCAAGACCATGTTCGTGAAGTACTCGCAGGCGTTCATCTGCCTGCCGGGTGGTTTCGGCACCCTGGACGAGCTGTTCGAGGCGCTGACCCTGGTGCAGACCCGCAAGATCACCCGGTTCCCGATCGTGCTGTTCGGCACGCGCTACTGGTCCGGCCTGGTCGACTGGCTGCGCGATTCGCTGGCCGGTTCGGGCAAGATCTCGCCCGGCGACCTGGGGCTGCTGCACGTCACCGACAGCGTGGAGGAGGTCGTCGAGATCGTGCTGGCCGCGGCCGAGAGCCGGGCGGGCACGCCGCGGGGAATGGAGGATCAGTGGTGAGCGAGCGACCGTACGCGGTGTGCGTGTACTGCTCGGCCAGTGCCACGGACCCGGCGCAGCTGCGGCTGGCGGCCCAGGTCGGCACCGAGATCGCCCGGCGCGGCTGGCAGCTGGTGTCCGGCGGCGGGCACGTGTCGATGATGGGTGCGGTCGCGACGGCGGCCCGCGCCGGGGGCGCGCAGACCATCGGCGTGATCCCCAAGCAGCTGGTGCATCTGGAGGTCGCCGACGTCGACGCCGACGAACTGGTCGTCACCGACACCATGCGCGAGCGCAAACAGATCATGGAGGCCCGCGCCGACGCCTTCCTCACCCTGCCCGGTGGCATCGGCACCCTGGAGGAATTCTTCGAGGCATGGACCGGCGGCTACCTCGGCATGCACGACAAGCCGCTGGTGGTCCTGGACCCGCACGGCCACTTCCGCGGCCTGTTCGACTGGCTCGACGGCCTGCAGGACGGCGGATTCGTCGGCAAGCCCGCCCTCGACCGAATCACCGTGACCCCCGACATGGCAACCGCCTTCGAGGCATTGGCCGCGAGCGGAACCGAGCCCGCCGCTTCGTGACATACCACGGCTTCCGTCCAGCGACGGCCGCTTCGTGACCTGCCACGGCTTCCGTACCAAGGCGGCCGCTTCGTGACCTGCCACGGCTTCCGTACCAAGACGGCCGCTTCGTGACATACCACGGCTTCCGTACTAAGACGGCCGCTTCGTGACATACCACGGCTTCGGTATTGAGACGGCTGCTTCGTGATCTACCACGGCTACGGTCCAGAGGCATTGCCACCCATCTCCTCGTCCCGGCATGCTTTCGCCGGGACCCAGGAATGACGGAAACCGTTGGAGGTACACGTGACCGACACGCAGACCAGCGTCACCCTGCTCGATATCGCCCGCCGGTTGCCGGGGATGGCGCTGGATGCGCCCGGCATGATTCGCGGAGCGAAGGGCATGCTGGTGAAGCCGGACCACAAATCGTCCGTCGGGCTGTATTTCCAGCGGGCCGCGCATCGTCACCCGATGCGGGTGTTCGTGCGGTTCGAGGGCCGCGAATACACCTATCGAGACGCGAACGCCGAGGTCAACCGCTATGCCAGCGTGCTGACCGAGCACGGCGTGCGGCGCGGCGACGTCGTCGGGGTGCTGATGACCAACCGGCCCGAGACGCTGTTCGTGGTGCTGGCGACGGTGAAACTGGGCGCGACGGTCGGCCTGCTCAACCACCATCAGCGCGACCAGGTGCTGGCACACAGCTTCGGCCTGCTGCACAGCGCGGTGAACGTGGTGGGGGAGGAATGCCGGGAGGCGCTGGATTCGCTGCCGGAGCCGCCCGGGAATCTGCTGGAGGCCGAGCGGCTGCGGGAGCTGGCCCGCTCCGCCGATGCGGCCGACCCGCCGGTGTGCGCGGACGTCCGGGCGCGGGAGAAGGCATTCCTGATCTTCACCTCCGGCACCACGGGCCTGCCCAAGGCCAGCGTGATGACGCATCTGCGGTGGACCAAGAGCATGGCCGGGCTGGGCGGGTTGGGCATCCGGCTGCGCGGCGACGACACCCTGTACTGCTGCCTGCCGCTGTACCACAACAACGCGCTGACGGTGGCGCTCGGCGCGGTGCTGGGCGCGCGGGCCACCTATGCGATCGGCCGCAAATTCTCCGCGTCCGGGTTCTGGGACGAGGTCATCGCCCACCGGGCGACCGCGTTCATCTATATCGGTGAGCTCTGCCGCTATCTGCTCAACCAGCCCGAAAGGCCCGTCGAGCGCGAGCATTCGCTGCGACTGGCGGTCGGCAACGGATTGCGGCCCGAGCTGTGGGACGAATTCCGCGAACGGTTCCGGATCGAGCGGATCGTCGAGTTCTACGCCTCGAGCGAGGGGAATACGGCGTTCATCAACGCCTTCGGCGTGGACCGCACGGCCGGATTCGGCCCGCTGCCGTACGCGGTGGTCGAATTCGACGAGGCCACGGGCCGGGCCAAGCGGTTTCCGGACGGCCGGTTACGCCGGGTGCGGTCGGGCGGGGTGGGGCTGTTGCTGTCGAAGGTGACCAGCCGCTCGCCGTTCGACGGGTACACCGATCCGTCGGCCACCGAATCCAAGCTGGTGCGCAACGCATTTCGCGACGGCGACGCCTGGTTCGATACCGGAGACCTCGTGCGCGACCAGCATTGGCGGCACATCGCCTTCGCCGACCGGCTCGGCGACACCTTCCGCTGGAAGGGCGAGAACGTCGCGACGACCGAGGTCGAGGGCGCCTTCGACGGTGCCGGGGAGATCACCCAGGCCGTGGTCTACGGCGTCGACGTCCCGGGCGCCGACGGCAAGGCGGGAATGGCCGCGGTGACGCTGCGGCCCGGCGCGCAACTCGACGGCCGGGCCCTGGCCGGGCAGCTCTACGACCGACTGCCCGCCTACGCGGTCCCGCTGTTCCTGCGCGTGGTCGACGAGCTGGAGACCACCTCCACCTTCAAGAGCCGCAAGGTCGAACTCCGCAAACAGGGGTACACCCCCGACGCCGACAGCACCCTGTACGTGCTGGCCGGTCGCGCCGAAGGCTACGTCCCCTATTTCGATGCCTACCCCGACCGGGTGGCCACCGGCCAGGCGCCCAAACCCTGACCGGGGAGCGCTGCCACAGGGGTCGGTACAGTCGGGGCATGAGTTCGACGCCGCCGTTGTCCACGCTGTGCGGGAAACCGGTGGCAACGGATCGTGCGCTGGTGATGGCGATCGTGAATCGTACGCCGGATTCGTTCTACGACAAGGGCTCCACCTTCACCGACGAGGCCGCATTGGCGGCGGTGGCGCGGGCGGTCGCCGAGGGCGCGGATCTGGTCGATATCGGCGGGGTGAAGGCCGGGCCGGGCGACGAGGTGGACGCGGCGCAGGAGGCGCGGCGGGTGGTGCCGTTCGTGGCGGCCATCCGGGAGCGCTATCCCGATCTGCTGATCAGCATCGACACCTGGCGGGCCGAGGTGGCCCGGGCGGCGGTGGCCGAGGGCGCGGATCTGATCAACGACACCTGGGCGGGCGCCGATCCGGACCTGGTCGGGGTGGCGGCCGAGTCGGGCGCGGGCGTGGTGTGCAGCCACACCGGCGGTGCGCGGCCGCGCACCCGGCCCCATCGGGTGCGCTATGCCGACGTGGTGGGCGAGGTCACCGAGACCCTGGTGCGGTCGGCCGAAAATGCTGCGGCCGCGGGGGTGGGGAAGGATTCGATTTTGATCGATCCGACCCATGATTTCGGCAAAAACACTTACCACGGGCTCGAACTGTTGCGAGCAATGGACGTTCTTGTAAATACCGGATGGCCTGTCTTGATGGCGCTGAGCAACAAGGATTTCATCGGGGAGACTCTTGGTGTCGGTCTATCGGAGCGATTGGAGGGCACATTGGCAGCAACCGCATGGGCGGCCGCGGCCGGCGCCCGAGTTTTCCGAGTCCACGAGGTCGCCGCAACCCGGCGGGTGGTGGACATGATCGCGGCTATCCAGGGCATCCGGCCCCCCCGCACGAACTCTGCGAGGTCTGGTATGACAACCAACCCCGAACTGATCACAACGGACTGGGCGCTCACCAATACGTGGGACAGCCCGGCGTGGACGGTCGACGAACTGATCGCCGCCAAACAGGGGCGCACCGTGTCGGTGGTGCTGCCCGCGCTGAACGAGGAACGCACCGTCGCCGACGTGGTGGCGAGCATCCGGCCGCTGGTCGGCACGCTCGTCGACGAGCTGGTGGTGCTCGATTCCGGCTCCACGGACGCCACCGCCGACCGGGCCCGCGCCGCCGGGGCCCGGGTGGTGACGCGCGAACAGGCCGTGCCCGAACTGGACCCGGTGCCGGGCAAGGGCGAGGTGCTGTGGCGCTCGCTGGCCGCGACGACCGGTGACCTGATCGCCTTCGTCGACTCGGACCTGATCGACCCGGATCCCGAATTCGTGCCGCGGCTGCTGGGCCCGCTGCTGATGGTCGACGGCATGCATCTGGTGAAGGCCTATTACCGGCGCCCGCTGCGGCACGGCGACACGGTCGACCACAACGGCGGTGGCCGGGTCACCGAACTGGTGGCGCGGCCCCTGCTGTCGGCGCTGCGCCCCGACCTGTCGAAGGTGTTGCAGCCCTTGGGTGGTGAGTACGCGGGCACTCGGGAGCTGCTCACCGCGGTCCCGTTCGCGCCCGGCTACGGCGTCGAAATCGGCCTGCTGCTCGACACTTACGACCTGCTGGGCCTGCCCGCCATCGGCCAGGTGAACCTCGGCGTCCGCACCCACCGCAACCGCCCGCTGTCGGACCTGGGCGTCATGAGCCGCCAGATCCTCGGAACGGTCCTGGGCCGCAGCGGAATCCGCGACTCCGGCGCCGCCCTAACCCAATTCCCGCTGATAGGCGACGAATTCGCGGAACTGACCACCGAGGTCGCGCTGACGGATCGGCCACCAATGAACACGCTGCGCCCCGCGGAAGTAGCGGCCTGACACCTATCACCTCTCGTGGCGGTAGATCGGTGTGAGCAGATCGGCCTCCAGGGGCTCGCCGGTGTTGCGGTCGTAGCGGACGCCGACGACGGCCGAGAACGGGTGTAGTCCGGCGCGTTCGTGCAAGGTGGCCAGGCGGGTGGCGAGCAGGCGGATGGCGCCCAGGGAACCCGGCGGGTGCAGGCCGTCCAGCACCAGGACGGTGCCGCGGCCGTCGGGGCGGGGGAGACGGGCCAGGTAGGCGATGTCGTACGGCTCGGTGCCGCCCGGGCGGTACACGCGGCGGGCGGCGCGGTCCTCGATGCCGCGCCGCACCCGGCCGGCGCGGGCGACCGTGCGACGCAACCGCGGATCGGCCGCCGCGAGATAGCGCAGGCTCGGCGACAGCTCCGGACCGCCCAGCACGATCAGGCCCTCGCGGTCCAGATCCAGCGGCCGCCCCGGCAGGAATCGCTCCACGGCGGCGGCGAATCCCAGCTCCCGCAACAGTTCCTGCAGCCGATGCGGCGCCGCGGCGTCGGGCGCGCCGACCAGCGGGGCGGCGCGCGTGGTGCTCCGCACGTCCGGGGTGAGAATCGTCAGCGGCCCGTGCCCGAAGAACAATCCCTCCGGCACCGGGCCCTGCGTGCTGACCTGATGAATCCGTGCGCGCGAAAGTCCCGCCGCCGCACCGATTCTGGCGAAGGTCCAGCCTTCCGCGTGCAATTCCCGGATGACCGCGCGGCGAATCCGGGTGAGTTCGTTGATGGTCTGCTGGGCCTGGGCGACCCCTTCGGTGGCCGCCTTGAGGCGTTCGACCTTGTCATCGATCGCAAAAACCCGCGCCACCTCATCGGCCGACATGTGCGCAGTCTAGATAGCTCGACAGCAGGATGCGTCTAGCCGGGTTGACGAGACCCTCCGGCCTGCGCGGAAATTGCCCGACGACATTTCCGGACGGTAATACCTGGCGCCCGGAATCGTCGGTGGTCATGCCCGAAATTGCGCCGAACTACTACGTCGCGTCGAAATCGATCGGCGGTTTTTCATTCCGGGCCAACGGCTTCGGAGGTTCGGGCGGTGAATACGCCGGGGGCGGTGAATAGTCCGAACCATTCGACGTACTGGACGGTTTGTCGAAATTGCCGGTGAACAGCGAATCATCGCCGTCCAGCAGATGTCTGGTCACCGCCGCGCGCGGCGTCATCCCGCGGAACTGGTCCAGCGGCCGCTTCAGCTCCCGGATCTCCTCCAGCGGCTTGCGGATCTCGTCGAACTCCGGGCCCAGATCGTTGCGCAGCTGGCTGGTGGCCCCGGTGGCGTAATCGCGAACCTGCCGCAGGCTCTGCGCGGTCCAGCGGATCGCCCCCGGGAGCCGTTCCGGGCCGAGGATCACCAAGGCGGCGACCACCAGGATCACCATCTCGGGCCAGCCCATATTGAACATGAGGCCAGCCTACTGCGGCTGCTTGGGAGCGCCCTCGTCGGATTCCAGCGTCACCGGCACATCGACCTGACGGCCGTCGCGGATCACCTGGAACGTGACGGTCTCCCCGATCTGACGGGACTGCACGGCGACGGTGAGCTCGGCCGGTTCGGTCACCTCGCGACCGGCGACCCGCACGATCACGTCGCCCTCGGCGAGCCCGGCCTTGGCGGCGGGACTGCCCGCCACCACATCGGCGACGGCGGCGCCGCTCATCGCGTCGTTCTCCACCGACTTCTGCTTGGCGCTCACTCCCAGCCACGGATGATGCACCTTGCCGTCGCGGATGAGGGTCTGCGCGATGCGCTGCACCAGATCCACCGGGATGGCGAAGCCCAGGCCGACCGATCCGCCGCTCTCGCTGCGAATCGCGGTGTTGATGCCGATCAGGCGGCCCTCGCTGTCGACCAGCGCGCCGCCGGAGTTGCCGTGGTTGATCGCGGCATCGGTCTGGACCGCGTCGAAGGCGCCCGCGGTGTCGTCGCCCGGCGTGGTGGGTTCGGCCATCGGCCGGTTCAGGGCGCTCACGATGCCGGAGGTGACGGTCTTGGTCAGGCCCAGCGGCGAGCCGATCGCCAGCACGTCGTCGCCGACGCGAACGTCGCCGGACTTGCCCATGCGGGCCACCGTCAGATTCTTGACGTCGACCTTGAGCACTGCGAGATCGGTCTTGGGGTCGCGACCGACGATCTGGGCCGGTGCCTTGGTGCCGTCGGAGAAGGTGACCTGGATCTTGCCCCGGCCCGACTTGTCCATGCCGACCATGGAGATCACGTGATTGTTGGTGACGATGTAGCCGCTGCCGTCGATGACCACGCCCGAGCCGAGGGCGCCGTTATCGCCCACGGTCTCGCGGATCTGCACCACGGCGGGCACCACCGCATCGGCGACCCGGGTGATCGGGCCCGCGTTCTTGTCCGGGTCGCCCTCCTGCTGCAGGGACACCTTGCGCGAGGTGAGGGCCGAGGTCGAATCGCCGGCGAGTCGGCCGACCAGCCCCCCGACCAGGCCGATCGCGAGGGCGATCACCGCCAGGATGGCCAGCGCGGCCGGGGCCACCTTGCGCCCGAACAGCACGTCGCGGGCGCCGAGCCGGGTGCCCGGGGGGAGTGACTGCTCCTGCGGCGTGGCGATCGCGGGCGCGCCCAGCCGGGCCGCGGCGTCGGGATCGCGCCAGGGATCGGCCGGTCCGGCGGGGGGAGCGGTGTCGTTGTCGGCGTCCGGATCGCGTTGCAGCAGTTCGTCGGAGCCCTCGGGGCGGCCGAATGCCTCGGCCAGCACGGCGTCCGGAGGACGATTCACCAATTCGGGGCCGCCGTGGTGCGCGGCGGCGGGACTGCCGGGCGGCTGCGGCGCGAAAGATCCGGTCTGATCGGCGGGGCGCCGGAATACGTGGGCGGTCTGCGAATCGATTTCCGGCCGGTAGACCGGCCGCGGCCCAAGGACGGGCGCGTCCGGGGGGGCGAGGGGTCCCCCGTGGGGGGCCGGCTACCGCAAAGCGGGGGTGCCCCCCCGGCGGGGGGGGGGGGTTGCGGGGGTGGGTGGTTTGGGGGGGGAGGGGGGGGAG
>NZ_JARWQD010000396.1 GCF_029869545.1 Nocardia wallacei
CCCCTCCTTTCCACCACCCCACCCCCCCCCCCCCCCCCACCCAACCAAACCCCCCCCCCCCCCCCCCCCTTGCCCCCCCCCCCCCCCCCCCCCCGCGGGGGCCCCCCCCCCCACGTCTCACCGGAGTGCAGCCTCCCAACCTTGGCGTAAACCACCTCTGTTCCCGGCGTGCGCCGCCTATTCGCGGCATGCAGCACCCGCCAGACCTGGCGTGGCGCCCTCTACCCCCGGCGTGCCGCGCCCTCTATCTCTGGCGTGCCGCCGTCTATTTCTGGTGTGCGGCGCCCTCTATTCCTGGTGTGCCGCTCTCTGTTTCTGGTGTGTGGCGCCCTCTATCTCTGGCGTGCCGCCGTCTGTTTCTGGTGTGCGGGGCCCTCTATTCCCGGCGTGCCTCCGCCCCTTCTATTCCTGGCGTACGGCCCCTCTATTCCGGGCGTGCCGCTCCTCTATTTCCCGGCGTGCCGCCCCTCTATTTCCCGGCGTGCCGCTTCTCTATTTCCCGGCGTGCTTTTGGCCGGGATCACTGCTCCGCGAGCTGCTCGTAGTACTCCTTCATCGCCGGGTAGTAGTCGTCGAAGTCCGGGAGGTCGTTGTCCGCGCGCGCGGCCACCAAGGCGTCCAGGTAGTACTCCCAGCCGGGGCCGACACCGCTGACGTCGGCGTCCGGATCCAGGTGGTGGGTGAGCCGCAGCTCCGTCGTGCCCGCCCGCTCGGACAGGTGCAGTTCCAGCCGCCAGGTGCCGTGGTCGTCGATGGTGGTCAGGGCCAGGTGCCGCGGCGGTTCGCAGGCGTCGATATGCGCCTCCGTCCAGGGCATGCCGTCCTCGAGGACCAGCTGGATCTTGATGTTGCGACCCGGCCCGCCCTCGCCTTCCCAGGGGCCGAACCAGCGTGCGGTGCGGTCGGATTCGGTGACGCTGGCCCACACGTCGTCGATCGGCGCCCGGAAGGGTCTGGTGAGTGTCAGGTCGCGGCCGGTGGCGGTGCGGGTCAGGCGGCCGGTGGGTGGGGTGGTCATGCGGTGTTCTCCCTCGTGCTGTGCGGATCCGCGGCGCCGGTGCGCGCGGAGGTCGGGAATCGTTGTGGCGCAACGGATTCACGTTGATGGTCGGCGCGGTGTTCGCGGCGCGTCCGGTAGACCTCGGTCGCCAGGGCGTCGAGGCGGTGCTCCCAGGCATCGACTCGGTCGAATGTCGCTATCCACGAGGCGATTTCGTGCAGAGGCTCGGTATTCAGGCGGTAGTACCGCTGCCTGCCCACGAGTTCGTCCCGCACCAGCCCGCTCTCCCGGAGCACTCGCAGATGCCTGCTGATGGCGGGCCTGCTGATGCTGAACTCCGCGGCGATCGCGCCCGCGGTGAGCTGGGTCCCGCGCAGCATCTCGAGGATCTCCCGCCGGATCGGATCGGCGATCGCGCCCGCCACTTCGTCCACACGTAAAGCGTAACGAGTTAGTTACGCGTTTGTCCAGCCCTCGGCCCGGCCGGATCGGCCGGGCGGATCTACAGGCTGAAGGCGATCGAACGCAGGATCAGGACGACGATGAAGACGGCGGTGAAGGCCAGGTCGAGCCCGACATTTCCGATCCGTACCGGTTTCAGTACGCGTCGCACCGGCGCGATCACGGGTTCGGTCGCCGAATGGGTGTACCGGCGCACCTTCCACAACCATCGGGGGCTGTTGCCCAGCATCTCCGCCCAGTCCACGATCAGGCGGGCGATGAGCAGCAGCAGGAAGATCGTCAAGACCCACCCGAGCAGGGTTCCGAGCAGACTCATGCCGTCACCTTCCCAACCGGCCCCGCACCGCGGGGCGCAATAGCGATAATTCGCTGTCCTACCAGTATCAACGCCGGGCAGCGCGAGAAAGTGCCCGGCGGTGGAACACGATGTCGGCCCGGCGGGTCGCCGCTCTGCTCCGGTGCCGGATTACCCCATCCGCCACTGGCGAGCGGATACCGTACGTACGGTGGTCCGGGACGGGTGGCGGTGCCGGGATGATTCGGAAGGAGACGCACGATGACCGAATTCGACAGCGACAGTGTGCAAGTGGTGGCCTGCGACGTCTTCGGCACCACGGTGGACTGGTTCACCGGTGTTGCCGAACAGGCGGGCGCCGAATTCCGTTCGGCGGGTGCCGATCTCGACGCGGGAACCTTCGCCGAAGAGTGGCGCGATATGTATCTGCCTGCGATGCAACGGGTTCGAGACGGCGAGCGGCCGTGGGCCTATCTCGACACTCTGCACCGGGAATCGCTGGACACGCTGCTCGACCGCCACGGCGTGGCACTGGACGAGGCCGCGCGCGCCCGGCTGGTTCGGGCCTGGCATCTGCTGCCCGCCTGGCCGGACGCGTTCGCGGGGCTGGGCCGCCTGCGTGCGCGGTACACCGTGGCCGCGCTGTCCAACGGCGGGTTCGCGCTGCTCACCCGCCTGGTCAAGAACGAGGGACTGCCCTTCGACTGCGTCATCTCCGCGGAGCTCGCGCGCTCCTACAAACCGGCCCCGGAGGTATACCGCACCGCCGCGAGCCTGCTCGACGTCGATCCCGGCCGGGTGCTGATGGTCGCCGCGCACATCTGGGATATCGACGGCGCTCGCGCCGCGGGCCTGCGCACCGCCTTCCTCGAACGCCCCGGCGAGAAGGGCCCGCACCGCAAGGCGGACCTCGCCGAAAGCACCACCGGCGACCTGAAAGTCACGAGTTTCTTCGAACTCGCCGACCTGTTGGGCTGCTGAACCACCAGGGCGTCAACGATTCCGATCAATCCCGCAGGGCGGCTATGGCCGTGACGCCCGCGGTCAAGGTGTCGATATCGACCGGATCGTCGGTGACCAAGGCGTGCACCAGGATTCCGTCCAGGTAGACGGCGATAGCGCGGGCCGCACGGGGTCCGACCCGGGGTGCCAGGACCTCGCCCAGGCCGTCGGACCACAGCCGGGCCAGCGGCCGAAGTTCGGGGCGGTGTGCCGCTGCGGCGTAGAGCTCGTTCAGGCTGCGGTGGCGATCGACGTCGGCCACGGTCTCGGCGACGAAGCCGGCCAGCGTGGCCGCCAGATCGTCGGTGGTGGCCAGGTCTTGATTCCATTGCTGCAGCGCCCGCACCGAGACATTCGCGGCGTGCCGCAGGCCGAGCCGGATCAGTTCGTCGAGATCCTTGAAGTAGTAGGTGGTGGACCCGACCGGCACCCCGGCCACCTCGGCGACCCGCCGGTGCGTGACTCCGGCGACGCCCCGTTCGGCGATGACCCGGACCGCGGCCTCGATGATGGCGCGCCGCCGCCCCTCCGGATCGCGAGCGCGCCGCGCGGGCCGGGTCAATGGGCACCCGCCAGGTTCAGGGTCACGACCCCCGCGATCACCAACGCGACGCCCACGACCTTGGCGACCGACAGCGGCTCCTGCAGAAACAGCACACCCACCAGCACGATCGCCGCGGTCCCCACGGCCGACCACACCGCATACGCCACGCCCATCTGCAGTCCCCGCGTGAGCGCCTGCGCCAGCAGCGTGAACGACGCGGCGTACCCGGCCAGCACCACGAGCGTCGGCCACAACCGAGTAAACCCCTCGGTGCTCTTCATCAGACTGGTAGCGATCACCTCGACCACGATCGCACCGGCAAGAAGCAGATATCCCACGGCCCATCCTCTAGTGCGCAAACGTACATGTACAAACGTACACTAGCTCCTGCCCCGGAATTGCCCGCGGCATCAACCCCTTTCGCTTCGCCGGTTGCGGCATGATCCCAGAGATGGACCGGGTACCCTTCGACGTCGACGACTACGAGCGCCGGGTCCGTTCGAGCCCGTGCTTCATCTGCGCGATCGTCGCCGGTGTGCACGACTCCACGCTCGAGCGGATCGTCGCGGAGGACAGCGAGAACGTCGCGTTCCTGTGCCGGTATCCCACCCTGGTCGGACATGTCCTCGTGGCGCCGAAGTCGCACCGCGAGCGTCCGAACGGACCTATGTGCTGAGTCTCGGTAGTCGGCAGGGCAATTCGCACCTGCACTGGCATATCGCGCCGCTGCCGCCGGGCGTGCCGTATCGCGAGCAACAGTTGCATGCGCTGGCGGCCGAGAACGGGGTGCTGGCGTGGTCGCAGCAGCAGGCGGATGAGTTGGCGTGCGAATTGCGGGTGGTGCTGGGGACTTCGGGCGCCACGCCGCCGGGGTGATTGCAAAACGGGCGGGTGTTGCGCAGGGTTGGCGGGTATGTCCGTTGCTTGCCCGTCCTGCTCGTGGCCGTCGCCCATGCACGTGTCTTCGCATGGTGCGGTTCGTTATTTACGGTGTGTGTGCGGGAAGTGGCTTGCCGCACACGGGGGTGGGGTGAGCGTGATCGCGGGACGGGGGAGCTGTGCTAGGTCCGCGCCGGTCGCGGACCATCTGGAACTCATTCCGCTCAGCGGGGATTCGTCCACTACGGCGGAGTAGCAGTCTCGAACCTCATGGGGCAGCGGACTTTCGTGCCGGAGTCCGGGCTCAGGTCGGCCGATCATCGGCGAACCACGGGCGGGAGGTCCGTATTCGGGTGAGAGTCCGCTGGACGTGGAGACGGTCAGTGGAAGAGCTTTAGTCCCACGACGCCCGCGATGATCAGCAGCAGGCACAGGATGCGGGGCAGGCTGGTGGATTCCCCGAGCCAGACCATCCCCACCAGTGCGGTCCCGACCGCCCCGATGCCGACCCACACCGCGTACCCCGTCCCCACCGGGATCTTGTGCAGTGCCAGCCCCAGCCCGCCCATGCTGAGGGCCAGCGTGACCACGAAGATCACCGTCGGCAACGGTTTGCTGAACCCGTGCGACTTCTCCAGCGCAATCGCCCACGCGGTCTCCATGAATCCCGACACCACGAGCAGAATCCAGGTCATGGATGCCACGGTAGGCGACCGCGTGGTCGCCTCCGGGGATTTAGGTCTTCGCCGAACATTCGCCCGCCATGGTCGCCGCACGCGCGCGGGGGATGTTGGGCCTGGTTTGCGGCCGGAATGTTGGGATTATTTGCCTACTCGATCTCCGGTTGCCGGGTCGAAGACGTGTACGGCGGTGGGGTCGGTGACTCGGAGGGTGACCGATTCGGCGAGGTGGGCCGGGGTGCGGTGGGGGGAGCGGGCTACCAGGATCGGTGAATCGCTGTCGAGGGTCGGTTCTGGGGCGTCGGGGAGGCGGCTGTAGACGAATGATTCGCTGCCCAGTTCCTCCACCAGTTCCACGGTGACGACGAAACCCGTTCCGTCGCGGCGTAGTTCGAGGTGTTCGGGGCGGATGCCGATCGTTACGCGGGCCAGACCGGCCGCGGCGATCGCGGTCATGCGGTCACGCGGCAGCTCCACCGTGGTGCCCGCGAGGTCGACGCCGCCGGTCACGACCGGCACCGTGCACAGGTTCATCGACGGGGAGCCGATGAACCCGGCGACGAAGGCGTTGGCGGGCCGGTCGTAGAGTTCGGCCGGGGTGCTGAACTGCTGCAGGCGGCCGTCGCGCAGCACCGCCACCCGGTCGCCCATCGTCATGGCCTCGACCTGGTCGTGGGTGACGTACACCGTCGTGGTGCCCAGCCGCCGCTGCAGCGCCGCGATCTGGGTGCGGGTCTGCACGCGCAGCTTGGCGTCGAGATTGCTGAGCGGCTCGTCCATGCAGAACACCCGCGGCTCCCGCACGATGGCGCGGCCCATCGCCACCCGCTGGCGTTGCCCGCCCGACAGTTTCGCCGGTTTGCGGTCCAGGAACGGCGTCAGCCCGAGCAGTTCGGCGGCCGCCGCGACCCGCTTCTTGCGTTCGGCGACTGGAACTTTCATCATCTTCAGCGCGAAACCCATGTTCTCGCCGACGGTCTTGTTCGGATACAGCGCGTAGTTCTGGAACACCATGGCGATATCGCGGTCCTTCGACGGCACCCCGACCATGTCCCGGCCGTCGATGCGAATGGATCCGGCGTCGATCTCCTCCAGCCCGGCCAGCATCCGCAGCGCGGTGGACTTGCCCGACCCGGACGGCCCGACCAGGACGATGAACTCGCCGTCGTCGATATCGAGGTCGAGCGCGTCGACCGCGAGGGTGTCGGCGCCGGGGTAGACACACGAGGCTCGGTCGTAATGGATTGTGGCCATGGTCTTTTCCTTACTTGATGGCGCCGAAGGACAGGCCGCGCACGAGCTTGTTCTGCGCGAGCCATCCGGCGAGGACGACGGGGAGGGCGGCGAGCACCGCCGCGGCCGACAGCCGCGCCCAGTACAGCCCCTCGCCGGTGATGAAGCCGACGAGGAACACCGGCATCGTCTGGGCCTGCACGGCGGTCAGGTTCACGGCGAAGAAGAATTCGTTCCAGGAGAAGATGACGCAGATCAGCGCGGTCGCGGCGATCCCGGGCGAGACCAGCGGCAGGATCACCTCGCGCACCGCGGTCCACAGGCTCGCGCCGTCCATGCTCGCGGCCTCGAGCAGCTCACCCGGAACCTCCAGGAAGAACGACCGCATCATCCACACCGCGATCGGCAGGTTCATGGCGGTGTAGAGCACCACCAGCGCCCAGATGTTGTCCAGCAGGCCGATATCGCCGACGATCACATACAGCGGCACGATGGCCGCCACGATCGGCAGCATCTTGGTGCCGAGGAAGAACATCATCGCGTCGCGGGTGTTGCGCACCGGCCGCAGCGACAACGCGAAGGCGGCCGGAATGCCCAGGGCCAGAACGACAATGGTGGACATGGCGGTGGCGAAGGTGGAGTTCAGCAGCGCCGTGCCGATGCCGCTGTCGAGGACGGCGGAGAACTGGTCCAGGGTGGGGGTGAACAGCAGTTTCGGCGGATCGGTGTAGGCGTCGCCCTCCTGCTTGAACGCCGTGAGCACCATCCACAGCACCGGGAAGAACATCCCGATGCCGACCACCCACGCCAGCACACCCCAGAGCATGCCGGGGCCCCAGCGCCGCTTGCGCGCCGGAATTCGGTGTGCGGCAGTCGTTTCGACGGTGGGAGCGGTGGTTGTCATCACGCCGCCTCCTCTTTCCCGGTGAAGGATTTGAACAGCAGTCGCAGCGCGAACGTCGCGACAACGGTGGTGGCGATGACGGTGACCACGCCCATGGCGGCGGCCTGGCCGATGTCGAAGCCGAGGAAGGCGCGCTGATAGATGTAGAACGGCAGGTTTGAGCTGGCGATGCCCGGCCCGCCCGAGGTCATCATGTACACCGCGTCGAAGGTGTTGATCAGGTATATAGCGCCCAGTACGGCGCCGAGTTCGATGAACCGGCGCAGATGCGGCAGCGTGAGTTCGCGGAAGATCTGCAGGGAGTTGGCGCCGTCGACGCGCGCGGCCTCGACGACATCGCGCGGCATCGACTGCAGCCCGGCCAGGATCAGCAGCATCATGAACGGCGTCCACTGCCACACCAGGTCGGCCATGACCGCGGGCAGCGGATACCTGCTCACCCAGTCGATCCGGTCCACCCCGAACGGCCGCAGCACGAAGTTGATCAGGCCGAAGACGGGATCGAGCATGGTCGTCTTCCAGATCAGCGCCGCCGCAACGGGTGTCACGAGGAACGGCGTGATCAGCAGGGTGCGCACGATGCCGCGGCCGAGGAAGGCGCGGTCGAGCAGCAGCGCCAGCAGCAGTCCGAGCACCACCGCCAGGAGCACCGTCCCGACGATCATGATCACCGTATTGAGCGTGACCTGCCGGAACTGACTGTCGCGGAACACATCCACGTAGTTCTGCAGGCCGATGAACTCCCGGGAGCCGGGCCGCACCAGATTCCACGACTGCGTCGAGTAGAACAGCGTGAACACGAACGGCACCTGCGTGACCACGACGAGGAAGATCAGCGCGGGCAGCAGCGGCCCGCGGCGACGCCAGGTATCGGACATGACTACTGATTCCCTCGATACGACTTGCCGACGGTGTCGGCGTACTGCTGGGCTTGTTCGAGCGCGTCGCGGACGCTGATCCGGCCCGCGACCGCGGCGCTGATCTGCTGGCTCACCCGGGTGCCCAGATCCTGGAATTCGGGAATGGTGAGGAACTGCACGCCGGTGTACGGAACCGGTTGCACCGTGGGATGTTCCGGATCCGCGCCCGCCATGGCCGACAGCGTGCGCTCCCCGTACGCCGTCGACGTCTCGCGGTATTCGGGGATCTGGTAGGTCGACAGGCGGCTCCCCGGCGGCACATGCGACCAGCCGAGCCGCTCGCCCACCATGCGGATGTACGGCTTGCCGGTCATCCACGAGATGAATTTCCATGCGGCGTCGGGCTTGTCGCTGGAGGCCGGGATTCCCAGCGACCAGGTGTACAGCCAGCCGGAGTTGGGTTTGCGTGCCACGGGGGCGGGTGCGTAGCCGATCTTGCCGACGACCTTGCTCGAATCCGGATCCTCGAGCACCGACACCGCGGAGGTGGCGTCGTACCACATGGCGGTGTTGCCCTGCGACAGCTGCGTCGCGCATTCGCTGAAACCACTGGTGGAGGCGCCGGGTTCGCCGTGTGCGCGGACCAGGTCGACGTAGAACTGCACGGCGCGAACGACTTCCGGACTGGTCAGCTGGGCATTCCACCGCTCGTCGAACCAGCGGCCGCCGAAGGTGTTGATGACGGTGTTCAGCGGGGCCAGCGATTCGCCCCAGCCGGGCTTGCCGCGCAGGCAGATTCCCGACCGACCGTCCGTGTCGAGCTTGGCGGCGAAGCCCGCCACCTGATCCCACGTCGGGTCCGCGGGCATGGTGAGTCCGGCCTGCTCGAACAGGTCCTTGCGGTACATCAGGAACGACGACTCGCCGTAGAACGGCACCGAGTACATATTCCCGTTGTAGGACAGCGACTTTCGCAGCGACGGAATGAAATCCTCGGTGTCGTAGCCGGGCGTGCGGCGCGCGTGCTCGGACAGGTCGACCAGCCAGCCGTTGGCCGCCCACTGCGGGGTCTCGAAGTTGCTGATCATCACCACATCGAATTCGCCGCCGCCGGTGGCCACCGATGCGGTGATCTTGGCGCGCGCCTCGTTCTCCGACAGCGAGACGAATTTCAGCTTGGTGCCCGGATTCTCGCGTTCGAATTCGTCCGACAGCGCGATGGCGTCCTGCATCTGCGAGTTGGATACCATCGCGATGGTCACCGTGTCGCCGCCGCCGGAGGTGAACGATCCGGCGCCGGCGCAGCCGGTGAGCGTCAGCGTGATCGTGACGGCAACGGCGGCAAGCATTCTCATGCGTCCGGGTTCGTGCCGGGGGCCGTGGTCGGTCATCGGGCGCTACCCCTCCTTCTGTTCGAGCAGCCACCGGGCGCAGTCGACGTCGGTGACGAGAATCGAGGCCAGGCCCCCGCGCAGCGCGCCCAGGACGGCCTCGTGCTTGTCCGGCCCGCCCGAGATCAACAGTGTTGCGGGACAGGCGCGGACGGCCTCCAGGCTCACCGACACCGTGCGGGCGGCCAGCGGTCCGGCGACATCGCCGCCGTCGGCGCGGAAGAACCGGCCGCCGATCTCGCCGACGGCGCCCAGCGCGCGCAGTTCGCCGAGCAGCGCGGTGTCGAGATAGCTGCCCTCGAACAGGGTGGTGGCGGTGGAGACCGGGCCGACGCCGAACATCATCACCTGGGCCTCGCGGCCCATCGCCATGGCGCGGCCGAGTACCGAATCCTGTTCCAGCGCGGTGACGGTCGCCGCGTCGGCGTACAGCGGGGCGTGCAGCCGGACCGCGGTGGCCCGCAACCGGTCGGCGCAGCGACCCAGGGTGTAGTCGACGCCGGTCTGGTAGTCGGAGGAGGTCATCGAGCCGTCGAGTTGGACGACCGTGGCGCAGCGGGCGGCATGCGTGCGCAGTTCGCGCGCGATCGCGATCGTCTCGGGGCCCCAGGTGAATCCGAGCGTGTCCGAGGGCCGCAGTCGGCGCGTCAGCACGCCGACCGCGGCACGTGCCAGGGGCTGCAGGCCGGAGGCCGAACCGTCGGGCGCGTCCCCGAGAACGACCGCCTCCGTGAGTCCGAAGCTCGCCTCGAGGTCGCGCTCGAGATCGGTGTGGACGGCCGCGCTCAGCTCGTCGGGGACGGAGATCTCGATGCGCACCAGGCCCTGGGCGCGGGCCCGGGCGATGAGCCGCCCCGCGGTGGGACGCGAAACCCCCAGCTTCGCAGCGATTTCCGCTTGCGTGGCGCCCTCGAGGTGGTAGAGCTGCGCGGCGCGGAGCGCGAGCCGGACATCGTCCGGATGCGGCGGCCTGGAGGACTCGGGTGCCACGGCACTCCTCGATGAGTGATCATATGCTCACAGTGTGAGCTGTTGCTCAGATCACGGTACCATCGAAAATGTGACACAGACAACACTTTCGCGACCCGGCTACGACCGCACCGGATTGACCAGCGGGATCGTGCATTTCGGGGTCGGCGGGTTCCATCGCGCCCATCAGGCGATGTATCTGGACCGGCTGCTGGAACGCGGGGGTTCGCGCGAGTGGGCGATCTGCGGGGTCGGTGTGCTGCCGGGCGACCGCGCCATGCGAGATGCGCTGGTATCGCAGGACTTCGAGTACACGCTGTCGGTGGTCCGGCCCGACCGCTGGGAGACCCGGATGATCGGCTCCCTCGTCGACTACCTGTACGCCCCCGACGATCCGGAGGCCGTGCTGGACAGGGTCGCCGATCCGGCGACGCGCATCGTCTCGCTGACGATCACCGAGGGCGGGTACGGCATCGCCCCGGGCACCGGCGAATTCGATGCGCAAGATCCGGGGATCGCCGCGGACCTGGTGCCGGGCGCCCGGCCCGCCACCGTGTTCGGTTTCGTGGTGGAGGGCCTGGCGCGGCGGCGAGCGCGCGGGCTCGCGCCGTTCACGGTGATGTCGTGCGACAACATCGAGGGCAACGGCACGGTGGCGCGGCGAGCGTTCGGTTCCTTTGCGCGGCTGCGGGATCCGAGCCTGGGGGAGTGGATCCAACGGCACGTCCGGTTTCCGAACTCCATGGTGGACCGGATCACTCCGGCGACACCGGCGGAGGCGTCCGCCGAGATCGCGCGACGCTACGGGGTGCGGGATCGGTGGCCGGTGCTGACCGAGCCGTTCACGCAATGGGTGCTGGAGGATTCCTTCGGGCTCGGCCGCCCGGCGCTGGAGGAGGTCGGCGTGCAGATGGTCGACGATGTGGCGCCGTACGAGTCGATGAAGCTGCGGCTGCTCAACGCGAGCCATCAGGCGCTGGCGTACTTCGGTCGTCTGTGCGGTTACCGGATGGTGGACGAGGCCGCCGCGGATCCGCTGTTCGAACGATTCCTGGTGCGCTACATGGTCGATGAGGCCACGCCGACGCTGCGCCCGGTGCCGGGCGTCGACCTCGCGGGTTATCGCCGCACACTGCTCGAGCGCTTCGCCAATCCTGCCATCGGCGACACCATCGCCCGCCTGTGCGCCGAATCCTCCGACCGCATCCCGAAGTGGGTGCTGCCGGTGATCCGGGACCAGCTCGCGATGGGCGGCGAGATCCGCTGCGCGACAGCCATTGTCGCGAGCTGGGCGCGGTATGCCGAGGGCGTCGACGAACAGGGCGCGCCGATCGAGGTCGTGGATCGCCTGCGGGATCGCCTGGCCCCCTTGGCTCGCCGCCAGCGAACGGAACCCACCGCCTTCCTCACCGATCCTGTCTTCGGCGACCTGTCCGAGCAGCCGGAGTTCGTCCGGTGTTACACCGACACCCTGCAATCGCTACACACCAAGGGCGCCCGCGCCACGCTCACCGAGCTGCTGGGTTGATCGGGCTGAGTCGGAAATGATGCTGCGCGGTCAGTGGAGGAGTTTGAGGCCCGTGACGCCGCCGACGATCATGGCGAGGAACACGACCTTCAGCGCCGTTACCGGTTCCTCGCCGGTGACCATGGCGAAGACGACGGTGAGGACCGCGCCGATGCCGACCCAGACCGCGTAGGACGTGCCGACGGGTAGGTCGCGCATCGCGAAGGCCAGGCCCGCCATGCTCGCGATCAGCGCGACGAAGAAGATCACCGACGGACCCAGGCGGCTGAATCCCTCCGACCTGCCCAGCGCGGTCGCCCAGACCGCCTCGAGGACGCCGGAGAGGACCAGAACGAGCCACGACATCACAGCCTCCGACCGTGCCGTCTTGTCGCACACCGGGTACGGCACCCTCGTCCGGAAGCCCCCTTGCCGGGCTCATCTCCAAGCTGTCACACCCCACACCGGGCGGCAATGTCGACCCCGTCACCATCGCGCAGAATGGCGGCATGGCCGACATCGTGTTGATCCAGGGCGACATCACCGAACAGGACGCGGACGCCGTGGTGAACGCGGCGAACTCCTCGCTGCTCGGCGGCGGTGGCGTGGACGGGGCGATCCATCGCCGGGGCGGCCCGGCGATCCTGGCCGAATGCCGGGACCTGCGCGCCTCGCGGTACGGCAGAGGCCTGCCCATCGGGCAGGCGGTGGCGACCACCGGCGGGAACCTGCCCGCCCGCTGGGTGATCCATACGGTCGGACCGGTCTGGTCGCCCCGGCAGAACCGCTCGGTGCTCCTGGAGTCCTGCTATCGCCAATCGCTGCGGGTGGCCGACGAACTCGGCGCGCGGACGGTGGCGTTCCCCGCGATCTCGACCGGCAGCTACGGCTGGCCGCTCGACGACGGCGCCCGGATCGCCGTCCAGACCGTGCGCGAGGCCGACACCGCCGTCACCGAGGTCCGGTTCGTCCTGTTCTCCGCCGACGCCTACGAAGCCTTCGCCACCCACCTCGGCTGACCCACGGGACAGGCGGCGCGAAAACCGGGCGAGACTTGTCGGTGCCGTCTGCGAGGGTGGTGGCGTGGCGAACTCGTACGAACCCTTCTCCATCCGGATCGATGTCCGGATCTGCGACGTCGATCCGCAATTGCACGTCACCGGCGCCGCCTACCAGCAGTACGCCGACCACGCACGCTTCGAATGCGTTCAGGCCGCGGGCATTTCGGTGGACGAGTTGCTGCGCGCGGGCCTGGGCCCGGTCAACCTGGAAACCACCATCCGCTACCACCGCGAACTCCGCGCCGGCGACAGCGTCGACGTCACCTGCTCCTGGACCTGGTCCGACGGCAAGACCTACCGGGTCGAGCACACCCTCACCCACAGCGACGGCGAGGTCGCGGCCACGGTGCGCCACGTCAGCGGCCTGCTCGACCTGAACACCCGCAAGCTGGTCCCCGACCCGGCCGCGGAGTGGGCCCGCCGGGCCACCGACCCCACCCTCCTCGGACTGCCCGCCTGGATGCAGGTCTGAGAGTGCGTGGTGCCCGGGCCGTGTCGGTGGCCGGTCGGCGGCGCACCCTCCGTTAGACTTCGAACAACTGTTCGCGGACGTGGAGGGGTGCTTGTCGTGCGGGTGATGGGTGTCGACCCCGGGCTCACCCGGTGCGGTCTGAGCATTGTCGAGGGCGGGCTCGGGCGGCAGGTCACGGCACTGGATGTGGACGTGGTCCGCACCCCCGCGGAGATGGATCTGGCCGAGCGGCTGATGCACGTGGCCGACGCCGCCGAACACTGGATGGATACGCACAAGCCGGTCGCGGTCGCGATCGAGCGGGTGTTCTCCCAGCACAACGTGCGCACCGCGATGGGCACCGCGCAGGCCGGGGGCGTGATCGCGCTGGCGGCGGCGCGCCGCGGCATCCCGGTGGCCTTCCACACCCCGAGCCAGGTGAAGGCCGCGGTCACCGGGAACGGTTCCGCGGACAAGGCTCAGGTGACGGCGATGGTGACCCGGATCCTAGGCTTGCAGACGGCGCCGAAACCGGCCGATGCCGCGGACGCGCTGGCGCTGGCGATCTGTCACTGCTGGCGGGCGCCGATGCTGGACCGGATGGCGAAGGCGGAGGCCCTGGCGGCGCAGGCGCAGCGCAAGTACGCGGAAAAGCTTGCCCGGCAACGAAAGGCGGTAACCCGGTGATCGCGTCCGTGCGCGGCGAGGTGCTCGAGATCGGCCTCGACCATGTGGTGCTCGAGGCCGCGGGCGTCGGGTACCGCCTCAATGCCACACCCGCCACGCTGTCGGCCCTCACCCGCGGCGACGAGGCACGGCTGTACACGGCGATGATCGTCCGCGAGGATTCGATGACGCTGTACGGCTTCGGCGATACCGAGGCCCGCGAGCTGTTCGGCCTGCTGCAGACCGTCTCCGGCGTCGGGCCGCGGCTGGCCATGGCGGTGCTGGCGGTGCTGGAGCCCGAGGCACTGCGCAAGGCACTGGCCGAGAGCAATGTCGCCGCGCTCACCCGGGTCCCCGGCATCGGCAAGCGCGGCGCCGAACGCATGGTGGTGGAGCTGCGGGACAAGGTGAATCTCGTTCCGGTGCAATCGGGTCCGCCCGGCGCCGGTCCCGCCCCGGTCGTCACGCCGGTGCGCGATCAGGTGGTGGAGGCGCTCACCGGGCTCGGATTCGCGGCCAAGCAGGCCGAGCCCGCGGTCGACGGCGTGCTCGCCGAGCAACCCGATCTGGACACGTCCAGGGCGCTGCGTGCGGCGCTGGCCGTGCTCGGTAAGAACAAGTAGGGCAGCGCATGACCGAGCCGGACCACGACGACACCGAATCCCAGGTCACCGCGAGCTATCTGCGCTCCGACGGCGAGATCGAGGCGAGCCTGCGCCCGAAGTCCCTCGACGACTTCATCGGCCAGCCGCGGGTCCGCGAACAGCTCGCCCTGGTGCTGCGCGGCGCCAAACAGCGCGGCGGCACACCGGATCACGTGCTGCTGTCCGGCCCGCCCGGCCTCGGCAAGACCAGCATGGCGATGATCATCGCGGCCGAACTCGGTACCGCCCTGCGGATCACCTCCGGTCCGGCGCTGGAACGCGCGGGCGATCTGGCCGCCATGCTGAGCAATCTGGTCGAGGGCGATGTGCTGTTCATCGACGAGATCCACCGCATGGCCCGCCCGGCCGAGGAGATGCTGTATCTGGCCATGGAGGACTTCCGCGTCGACGTGGTGGTCGGCAAAGGCCCCGGCGCCACCTCGATTCCGCTCGATATCGCCCCGTTCACCCTCGTCGGCGCCACCACCCGCTCCGGCGCGCTGACCGGTCCGCTGCGCGACCGCTTCGGCTTCACCGGCCACATGGATTTCTACGAACCCGAGGAGCTGCGAGGGATTCTGGAGCGCTCCGCCACGATCCTGGGTGTCCGGCTCGAGATCGACGCCGCCGCCGAGATCGCGGGACGCTCGCGCGGCACGCCCCGCATCGCCAATCGCCTGCTGCGCCGCGTGCGCGACTACGCGGAGGTACGCGCCGACGGCGTGATCACCCGCGAGATCGCGCATGCCGCCCTGGCCGTCTACGACGTGGACGACCTCGGCCTGGACCGCCTCGACCGCGCCGTCCTGGCCGCCCTGGTGCGCAGTTTCGGCGGTGGGCCCGTGGGTGTTTCGACGCTGGCCGTGGCGGTGGGGGAGGAGTCCACGACCGTCGAGGAGGTGTGCGAGCCGTTCCTCGTCCGCGCGGGTATGGTCGCCCGCACGCCGCGCGGGCGTGTCGCCACCGCCGCCGCGTGGGAGCACCTGGGCCTGGTCCCGCCGCCCGATCTGGTCTTCGGCTCGATCGAGGTCCGCGGCCGCGAACCCCACCCGACCCTGGACCTGTTCGACTCCTGAGCGGCGGGATCGGGTGGCGGTGCTCAGAGCACGCGCACGCTGGAGTAGATCTGGCGGGCCAGTTCCGGGGTGACCTCCCCGGGCACGCCGCGGTCGGCGGCGATGGTCAGGACCAGCATCGGGTTCTGCGGGCCGGGGAACGCGAAGGTATAGACGGTGAATTTGCTGGTGGTGCAGGCGGAATCGTCGGCCTTCCACGTGCCCGAGGTCTCGATCAGCTGACCGGCGATCCCGCTGGTGGTGGTCAGCGGCGCCGGTGCGGTGGCCGCGGCGTCCGCCGGATCGTTGAAGCCGTACGCGGCGGCCATCTTCCCGACGTCGGTGGCGGCAGCGGCGGCATCGGGCAGGTCCGAGCGGCTGACGAAGGTGATCGTCCGATTGGACGACGCGCAGTAGTCCTCGCCGTCGACGGTCGTGCCGGTGCCGGAGATCCGGTTGCCCTGATCGTCCTCGAAGCCGCGGATCATGGTCTCGGTGTCGACCTTCCAGCCCGCCGGAACGTCGTAGGCGATCCCGCGCGCGGGCACCGCGACACCCTGGAAGCCGGGAATGACCGCGGTGGTCGTCGAACTGCGCCGGGCGGTGGTGGGCGGCGCCGACGTGGCGGTCGTGGGCCGCGCCGCGCTGGTCGTGCGGGCGGTCGAAGTCGCTGCGGCGGCGGGCTTGTCGTCGCGCGAGGACTTGCTCACCAGCACGAGACCGGCCGCCACGGCCAGTACCACCACGACCATGCCGACGACGAGCGCCACGATCGGCCCGGTGTTCCGGCGTGGCGGCGGCGCACCGTACGGCATCGGCTGATAGTTCCCCGGATACGGCTGTTGCGATTCCAGTGCCGGGTACTCGTATGCCTGCGGGGCGTCCAGCGGCGGATACTCGTACGGCTGCTGCTGGTGATACCCGGGAGGCGGGGCGGGATGTGGCTGCCCGGTGGGCTCGTATCCCGGAGCCGGTCGTTCCCACCACTGCCGATCGTCTGTCATATCCTCTGTCCCCTCGCGCGGGCCGCACCACGATCGGCCCGTGGTTTCACACACGCGGGGGACATCGTATGTCAGGCGCCGGGTTCGCCCCCGGTCTCCTGCGCCGCCAGCGTCCGGACCACGACATCGAGGAAGGAGTCGACCTCCTCGATGTGATAGGCCGCGGTCCCGGCGTGCGCCAGGCCGAAATTGGCGTTGTGGACCTCCGCGCTGGTCAGGCCGCTCGGCCCGTCGTGGGCCAGCGTGGCGGCGAGCCGGTTCAGGAACAGGGCTACCTCGTCGGCGGCGTAGCCGGGCTGCCCGTGCGGCGGCGCCGAGAACCGCAGGCGCTGCACATCCTCCGGGGTGAGCAGGGTGGTGTCGCCGAACGGATGCGGCTTGGTCCCGCGCCGCGCGAATTCCAGATCCGTGCAGACCCGGTCGAGATAATCGTCGACCTGGTCGCGGTCGTAGCCGCGATGACCGAAGGCGGCGGTGGCGAACTCGTGCTCGCGGATCTCGGTGGCGGTCAGCAGGCCCCGGCCGTGGAACGCCTCGGCCACCCGATCGCAGAAGGCGTCGACCTCCGCGGCGTCGTACCCGCGGTGACCGAACGGAGCCCGGCCGAACCGGACCCGACGCGCATGCTCATCCGTCACGCGCTCATTCTGACAACAGGTCACGCAGGCAAATGTTACCCGGGTCACATCCCGGTGCTCACTCCCTGCGCACGCCGTCGATCAGCAGCCGCCGGATCGCCTGCGCGAGACCCTCGGCCGCCGCCTCGTCGGGATCGCGCAGGCCGTGGATGATGGCGGCGAGCAGCATGCCCGTGACCGCCTTGGCGGTATGGGTGGTGTCCAGGTCGGCGCGCAGATATCCCCGCTCGACGCCGTGCTCGAGATATCCGGCGGTGAGCGCGTCGGCGGTATCGAGCAGCCCGTACAGCCGCAGGGTCAGCTCGGAGTCGATGCCGGTCGCCTGGAACAGCAGCAGCTGCGAGACCCGGCGATCGTCGAGGAAGATCCGGTTCAGCGCCGCGCCGATGCGCTCGAGCTGGGCGCGGTACTCGTCCAGGCTGGTCGCCGCGTCGGGGGCGTTGTCGGTGCCCAGCGAGTCGATGATGCGGGCGGCCAGATCGTCGATGACGTGGTCGATGATGTCGCGCTTATTGGCGAAATAGCGGTAGAACGTGCCGTGCCCGATCCCCAGCTGCGACGCGATATCCGCGATTCCCGTTGCGTGATAACCCTTTTCGGCGAAGCAGACGAAGGCGGTGTCGATGATCTCCTGCCGGAGCTCGGCCTTGCGACGCTCGAGATGTGTAGATGGCTTCGGCACGGGGCCGATGATACGGTGTTCCGGACCGGAATGATGTGTCATTCTGTAATAGGTACTTCGGGTAACAGGGAGGTTCGGCGTGGCACCTCGATACGACGCCGTGGTCGTGGGAGCCGGATTCGGCGGAATGGGCGCGGGCATCGAGCTGGATCGGCTCGGCCTGGGCAATTTCGTGATCCTCGAGCGCGAGGACGATCTGGGCGGTACGTGGCATGTGAACCGGTACCCGGGGCTGTCGGTGGACATCGCCTCGGTCACCTACTCGTACTCGTTCGAGCCGAATCCGCACTGGTCGCGGCTGTTCGCGCCGGGTGCGGAGCTGAAGAAGTACGCCGAGCACGTCGCGGACAAGTACGATCTGCGCCGCCGGATGCGGTTCGGGCAGACCGTCGGCGGCGCGCGCTGGGACGAGGAGGAGCAGCAGTGGGTGGTGTCGATCGAGGGCGGTGAGACGCTGACGGCCCGCTACCTGCTGGCCGCCACCGGATTCCTGTCCCAGCCCTACACCCCGCCGTTCCCGGGGATCGACTCGTTCGCGGGCAAGATCATCCACACCACCGCGTGGGAGCAGGACTTCGATCTGACCGGCCGCAGGGCCGCGATCATCGGCACCGGTGCCACCGCCGTGCAGCTGGTACCGGAGGCCGCGAAGAAGGTGTCGGCGCTGACGGTGTTCCAGCGCACCCCGATCTGGGTGGTGCCCAAGGTCGACACCAGGATCCCGAAGCCGGTGCAGGAGCTGTTCGCGAAGGCGCCGCTCACGCAGAAGGCGGCGCGCATGGTGAATACCGGCGCGCTTGAGCTGCTCATGGTGGCCGGGGTGCTGCACTACAAGCAGGCCAAGCTCGGTAACAAGGGGGCCGCGCTGCTGGCCAAGGCGCATCTGCGCGCACAGGTGCGCGATCCGGAGACCCGGCGCAAGCTGACGCCGCACTACGACTTCGGCTGCAAGCGGCCCACGTTCTCCAACACCTACTTCAAGACCTTCAACGAACCGCACGTGCGGCTCGAGACCGCTTCGATCGACCATATCGAGCCCGACGGCATCGTGACCGCCGACGGGCACAAGACCGAGATCGATACGCTGATCCTGGCCACCGGATTCAACCTGTGGGACGTGAACTTCCCGGCCATCGAGATCATCGGCCGCGACGGGGTGAATCTCGGAAAGTTCTGGCGCGACAACCGGTTCCAGGCCTACGAGGGCATCACCGTGCCCAAGTTCCCGAACTTCCTGAGCCTCAACAGCCCGTACTCCTACAGCGGCCTGTCCTACTTCACCACCATCGAGGCGCAGATGAAGCACATGGGCCGGTTGTTCGGTGAGATGTTCCGCCGCGGCGAGCAGGTGTTCGAGGTGACCGAGGCGGCCAATACCCGTTTCCTCGACTACGTCACCGAGAAGCTGAACTCGTCGGTGTTCTACGGCGGCAGCTGCGCGAGCGCCCGCAGCTACTACTTCAACCAGCACGGCGAGGCCGCCCTGCTGCGCCCCAACAGCACTCCCGCCACCCACCGCCAGGCCGTCAGCTTCCCGCTGGAGGACTACACCTACGGCGAGACGGCGGCGTAATCGGTGGGTGCAGGGTGTGCCGGTGTGGCGGTATTGCGGGGGACTGGCAGACTGTGTGGGTAAACACCCATCCCAACCCACAGACTAGGGACCGACTACGACGATGGAACTGCTGTTTCCGCTGCTGCTGGTAGCCCTGCTCGTGCCGATGTTCCTCGGTGTCCGCCGTCAGAAGCGGGAGGCACAGAAGGTCGCCGAGATGCAGGAATCCCTGAAGATCGGCGATCGGGTCACCACCACGTCGGGTCTGTACGGCACCGTGGTCGACGCGGACGACACCACGGTCGACCTGGAGATCGCCGAGGATGTCGTCACGACGTGGCTGCGTGCCGCGATCCGCGACGTCCGTGCCGACGAGACCGAGACCTCGACCACCGAGTCGGCCGACTCCACCACGGATGCGGCCGACGCCACCGACGCGGCCGAGACGCCCGAGGCGACGACGGCCGAGCCCGCCAAGCCCGCGGTGGACGAGCCGGTCGAGAACACCAGCACCAAGCTCGGTAAGGACTGACCGCACGCGCCATCGCACCGCCGCCGGGATGTGCGGTGCGGTGGCGCTGGCGCATGCCCGCACGTTCCACCTCGACACCGCCTAGGAGATAAGTACTGTGCCACCTTCCAAGGGAACGGGGCATCCGCTGCGGTTGCTCGGCGTCTACGCCGTGCTGTTGGCCGTGATCTACGCGCTGGTGTTCTTCACCGGTGACAAGTCGCCGGAGCCCAAGCTCGGCATCGATCTACAGGGCGGTACCCGGGTCACGCTCACCGCGCGGACACCGGACGGCAGCAAGCCGAGCCAGGACAGCCTGAAGCAGGCCCAGCAGATCATCGAGTCCCGGGTCAACGGTCTCGGGGTGGCCGGTTCCGAGGTCGTCATCGACGGCGACAACCTGGTGATCACGGTGCCCGGTGAGGACGGCCAGCAGGCCACCGCGCTGGCCACCACGGCCAAGCTCTACATCCGCCCGGTGCTGAACTCCAGCCAGGGCGGCGCGGGCGGTGCCGGTGGCCTCGGCGGCGCGGGCGGCCTCGGCGGTGCCGGTGACCTCGGCGGCCTCGGTGGTGCGGGCGGCGCCGGTGGCCTGCCGCAGCTGCCGCCGGGCGCGCAGACCGATACGGGCCTGCCGCCGGATGCGGAACAGCCCGGCCCGAACGAGCAGCCCGCCCCCGGCGAGCAGCCCGCCCCGAACGGCGGCGCGGCGCAGAATCGTGTCTTCCCGGCCCAGGCGCCCAGCGAACCGGCGCCCCCGCCGGAGTCTCCGGCGCCGACCCCCGCACCGACTCCCGGTGCGCCGCAACCGGATCCGAACCTGACCCCGCAGCAGCAGACGCAGCAGGAGATCGCCACCGCCAAGGCGCTGCGGCAGAGCTCGGATCCGCAGGTCCTGCAGCTGGCCATGCAGACCATGGACTGCAGCAAGCCCGATCCGCTGGCCGGTAACGACGATCCGAACCTGCCGCTGGTCACCTGCGGCACCGACGGCGTGGTGTATCTGCTGGACAAGAGCCGCATCGACGGCCAGGACATCAAGGACGCCAGCGCCTCGTTCCAGCAGCAGCAGTCGCGCTGGGCGATCGATCTGACGTTCAAGAACAGCGACCCGTGGGCCCAGCTCACCGGCGAGTACCTGCAGAAGCAGGTGGCGTTCACGCTGGACTCCAAGGTGATCAGCGCGCCGGTGGTGCAGCAGGGCCCGCAGCAGGGCGGCAGCACCCAGATCACCGGGCAGTTCACCTCGCAGTCGGCCAAGGAACTGGCCAACCAGCTGAAGTACGGCTCGCTGCCGCTGTCGTTCTCCACCTCGGAGGCGCAGACGGTGTCGGCGACCCTCGGCCTGTCCTCGCTGCGCGCGGGCCTGATCGCCGGTGCGATCGGCCTGGTGGCGGTGCTGCTGTACTGCCTGGCCTACTACCGGATGCTCGGCTTCCTGGCCGGATTCTCGCTGATCGCAGCGGGTTTCGCGGTGTACGGCATCATCATCCTGCTGGGCCGGTGGATCAACTTCACGCTGGACCTGGCCGGTATCGCCGGTCTGATCATCGGTATCGGTATGACCGCCGACTCGTTCGTGGTGTTCTTCGAACGAATAAAGGACGAGATGCGCGAGGGCCGAAGTTTCCGCTCGGCCGTCCCGCGCGGCTGGGCCCGGGCCCAGCGCACCAACCTGTCGGGTAAGACGGTCAGCCTCATCGCCTCGGCGGTGCTGTACATCCTGGCCGCCGGGCAGGTCAAGGGCTTCGCGTTCACGCTCGGCCTGACCACCGTGCTCGACGTGATCGTGCTGTACCTGGTCACCTCGCCGCTGATGATGATGGCCTCGCGCTCGCCGTTCTGGGCCAAGCCCTCGGTCAACGGCCTCGGCGCGGTGCAGCAGCTCGCTCGTGAACGCAAGGCGGCCGCCGGCGTGCTGGTCGGAAAGGAGTCGTGAGGATGAGTAATCACTCCGTCCTCGACCAGGGGACCGTCGACGAGCCGGTCGACGCCGCGCCGCGGCACGGCTTCTTCGAGCGGCTCTACACCGGCACCGGTGGATTTCAGATCGTCGGCAAGCGCCGGCTGTACTACGGGCTGAGCCTGGCGCTGCTGGTGATCGCCCTGGCCAGCATCGTGTTCCGCGGATTCACCCTCGGCATCGACTTCGAGGGCGGCACCCGCATCCAGCTCCCGGCGACCGGGGACATCTCGGCCTCGCAGGTCGAGGACGTCTACAACCAGGCGCTCGGCCACGATCCGGTCACCGTGCAGAAGGTGGGCGCCGGCGGTTCGGCGTCGTTCGAGATCCGCTCGGACACCCTCGACGCCGCGCAGCAGGACAAGGTGCAGGCGGCCCTGTTCGATTCCTTCCATCCGAAGGACTCCTCCGGCACCGTGAGCCGCAACGCGATCAGCATCGCCGAGATCAGCGAGACCTGGGGCGGGCAGATCACCCGCAAGGCGCTGATCGCGCTGGTGGTGTTCGTGGTGCTGACGATGATCTACATCGCCATCCGGTTCGAGCGGGACATGTCGATCGCGTCGATCGCGTCGCTGTTCTTCAACCTGATCGTCACCGCGGGCATCTATTCGATCGTCGGGTTCGAGGTGACCCCGGCGGCCGTGATCGGCCTGCTCACCGTCCTCGGGTACGTGCTGTACGACAACGTGGTGGTGTTCGACAAGGTCGAGGAGAACACCCGCGGCGTCTTGCACCTGACCCGGCGCACCTACGGCGAACAGGCCAATCTGGCGGCCAATCAGACCCTGATGCGCTCGATCAACACCACCGTCATCGGCATCCTGCCGATCATCGGCATGCTGGTGGTCGCGGTGTGGCTGCTGGGTGTGGGCACGCTGAAGGACCTGGCGCTGGTGCAGCTGGTCGGCATGGTCGTCGGCGCGTACTCGTCGATCTTCTTCGCGGTGCCGCTGCTGGTGACGATCAAGGAGCGGTTCGGGCCGTACGCGGCGCACACCCGCAAGGTGCTCGCCAAGCGCGCGAACGCGGGCAGCGCGCGGGTCGGTGACGCGGCGGCGGCGCGCGCTGCCGCGGCCACCGGCATGCCGCCGCGCCCGCGCCACACCGGTTCCGCCGCACCGAGACCCGGCGCCCGGCCGAGCGGGAAACGGCACAAGAAGCGGCACTGAGCGTACGGCGGGGGCGGACGCCCCGGCGATCTATGGGGCGTCCGTCTCGTTGCCGGGTGCGGCCCCGGAGGAGGCAGAGTGCGTAATCAGGGAGGATCCGGCGTGCGGCGGATCGCACTGCGGGCGGCCGGAGTGCTGGCGGCGGGGGCGCTCGCCGGCGGCCTGCTGGCGGGCTGCGGCAGCAAGAATCAGGTGCCCTCGATCGGCTATGCGGTCGATGCCGCGCTGACCAGCTACAACGGCGGCAGCAGCGCGGGCGCGAGCGGCGGTGCGGCGGGCGTGTTCTCGCGCGTGCTGACCGGGTTCTACTACACCGGTCCGGACGGGCAGCCGGTCGCCGACACCGATTTCGGCACCGCCAAGGAGGTACCCGGCGAGACCCAGACCATCCAGTACCGGCTGAATCCGGACGGGGTGTACTCCGACGGCGTCGCGACCTCCTGCGACGATCTGGTCCTGGAGTGGGCCGCGCGCAGCGGCCGGTTCACCAAACCCGGTCCGGGCGGGCCGATTCCGATGTTCGACGCGGCCTCGACCGCCGGGTACTCCGATATCGAGCGGGTGGAGTGCCAGCCCGGATCGAAGGACGCGACCGTGGTGTTCCGGCCCAATCGCCACTTCCTGGCGTGGAAGACGCTGTTCAACGCCGGGGATCTGATGCCCGCGCACGTCGCCGCCAAGGCGGCCGGGGTGCCGAATATCGTCGCGGCGGTCCAGACGGGCGACCCGGTGAACCTGGATCGGCTGGCGCAGTTCTGGAATACCGGCTGGCAGCTGACCCCGGGCAAGCTGGACACCGACGTGCTGCCCTCGTCGGGGCCGTACCGCATCGAATCGTACAGCGAGAGTGACGGTTTGGTGCTGGTCAAGAACGAGAAGTGGTGGGGTAACCAGGCGCGCACGCCGCGGATCGTGGTGTGGCCCGGGAACACCGGCCTGAAGGACAGGCTGAGCGACAAGGCCGTGGGCGTCGTCGACATCGGCGCCGGTGCGGTGAAAGACCTGAACCTGGACGGCTTCTCGGTCGAGCAGGTGCCCGGCCGGGGCGCCGAACAGCTGGTGCTGTCCACCGGGGGCGTGTTCGGCTCCGCCGGTGCCCGCCGCGCCTTCGCGACGTGTGTGCCGCGCCAGGCGCTGTTCGACAGGTTCGGTCATCCGGGGTACGACAACAAGTCGGGCCTCGGCTCGGGGCCGCTGAATTCCCGTACGGTGCAGGCCGATTCGCCGTACTACTCGGCCGTCACCGGACCGGCCGACAAGTACCGGACCGGGGATCCGGCGGCGGCGCAGCAGGCGCTGACCGCCGCCGGAGTGCCGAATCCGACCGTCCGCATCGGCTACCGCACACCCGACGACCGCCGCGCGCAGACGGTCGCGGCGATCGCCGACAGCTGCCGGGCGGCCGGTGTCACCGTCATCGACGCCGGCGCACCGGATTTCACCCCCGCCCAGCTCGGCGAGGGCAGGGTCGACGCGGTGCTGGGCGGCACCGCCGCCGCGCCCGGCCCGGCGGGCTCGCTGCCCGGGGTCGAGGCCACGGCGGCACTGCGCACCGGCGAGGGCCTGAATTTCGGGCATTTCGGCAATGGGCGTTACGATGCGATCACGGATCAGCTTGCGGCCGACGACAATTCGACCACGGTGCTGAATCTCGACACCGAGGCGGAAAACCTGCTGTGGAGTGAGATGCCGTCGATCCCGCTGTTCAACACGCCGCGCACCGTCGCGTTCGGTGACGGCATGGAGAACGGGATCGTGAACCCCACCAAGGCCGGTGCGGGTTGGAACATGGACCGCTGGGTGTTGTCGCGCTGAGCGGGTGCGGTGTGAGGGAGTGGGTGTAGATGAGTAAGCATGGAATGGTGGAGACGGAGGAGACGGCGGGGGAGCGGATCGCGCGGGCGGCCGAGGCGGTGCAGCGGCTGACCCGCTGGCACGACGACTTTCCCACGCCGGGAGTGCGTTTCGCCGACCTGACGCCGGTCTTCGCCGACGCCGAGGGTTTCCAGGCGGTCATCGAATGCCTGGGGTCGTGCGCCACGGACGTGGATCTGGTGGCGGGCGTGGATGCGCGCGGATTCCTGCTCGGGGCGGGTGTGGCGGCCGCGCTGGGGACGGGTGTGGTGGCGGTGCGCAAGGGCGGCAAGCTGCCGCCGCCGGTGATCTCGCGGGAGTACACCCTCGAATACGGTTCGGCGGCACTGGAAATCCCCGCCGACGGCATCGATCTGGCCGGTCGCCGGGTGCTGCTGCTGGACGATGTGCTCGCCACCGGCGGAACGCTGGCCGCGGGCGCGGAGCTGTTCGCCGCCGCCGGTGCGGAGGTGGTCGCGGCGGCCGTGGTGCTCGAGCTCGGTTTCCTCGGCGGGCGGGAACGCCAGGGCGACTACCCGCTGACCTCGATCGTGCGGCTGTAGTCCGGCCCCGGCACTCAGAAGCGCGCGATCAGCCGCGCGATGATGCCGGTGACGACCAGCCAGAACACCGCCGCCAGACCGTAATTGATGATCACATCGAGGTCGAAGTTGCCGGTGTTGAACAGGCCGGGGAAGAACAGCGCCAGCGGTTCGGCCAACCCCTTGACGAAGCCGAAGAACCTGTTGGCCGGGTTCGCGTCGAAGACCAGCAGCAGAATGTAGACGGCCTCGATGAGCGCGAAGACACCGCCGACGGTGCTGACGATCTCGGCGGCGGTCGCCCCGTTGCTGTGTGTGGTGCGATAGGTGCGGTATCTGTACATGTGTGGGGCGTGCCCGTTCCGACCCGGTCGAAACGGACAGTCCCCTTGACCTTCTCGCCGCATGGATTCCTCGTTCGCCGAATAACCCCTTGCACGCCCTCGTTGTCTCCGCTAACTTGTACGAGTCTTGTTCCCGACGATCGGAGTCGTGCATTGCTCTGCTGAGGTAGCCCCGAGCGGCCCGCGTTCGCGCGCCGTATCCCACGCCACCTCCCAGGAGTATGCACATGTCTATTACTGTTTCTGTTTCCGATCTCAGCTTCGCCTGGCCGGACGGCACCCCCGTCTTCGACGGTCTCGACGCCGTGCTCGGACCGGGACATGTCGGCCTGGTCGGCGCCACCGGCGCCGGGAAATCCACCCTGCTGCGGCTGATCGCCGGTGAGCTGCGCCCGGCGCGCGGGTCGATCACCGTGCCCGGCCGCCTCGGATACCTGCACCAGGATCTGGGCCTGGAGACAGGCCAGCGCGTGGACGCGGTGCTCGGCATCGACGAGGTGCGAAAGGCGTTGCACCGCATCGAATCCGGCGACGGCGACGAGCGGGATTTCGAGATCGTCGGCACCCGCTGGGATGTCGAGGAGCACGCCATCGCGCTGCTGGGCCGCCTCGGCCTGCACTACCTGGCCGACGATGTGGCACAGCTGGATCGGCGCCTGGACACCCTGTCCGGCGGCGAGACCGTGCTGCTCGGCCTGGTGGCCGAACTGCTGCGCGAACCCGACGTGCTGGTGCTCGACGAGCCCACCAACAACCTGGACTCGGTGGCCCGCGGGCGCCTCTACGAGGTCGTCGGCCAGTTCCCCGGCACCGTGCTGACCGTCAGCCACGACCGGGAACTGCTGAACCTGGTCGCGAGCGTCGCCGAATTGCGACAGGGCGAGATCCGTTCGTTCGGAGGCAATTTCGATGCCTACGAGGCGATCATCGAGGCCGAGCAGCAGGCCGCCCGCGCCGCCGTCCGCGACGCCCGCAGCGATGTGCGCAAGCAGTCGAAGGAACTCGTGGAGGCCCGCATCAAACTGGACCGCCGCAAGCGGTACGGGCAGAAGATGTGGGACAGCAAGCGGGAGCCGAAGATCATCATGGCCGAACGCAAGCGGCAGGCCCAGGTCTCGGCGGGCAAGCTGCGCAACAATCACCTCGCGAAGGTGGAGGAGGCGAAAGAGCAACTGACACAGGCGCAGGAGCTGCTGCGCGACGATCGCGAGATCCGCGTCGACCTGCCCGGCACCCGGCTCTATCCCGGACAGGACGTGCTCGAACTGGCGGAGGTGACACTGGCCAACGGGCCGGTCGTCTCGCTGAAAGTGTCTGGCCCGGAACGGATCGCGCTCACCGGGCGCAACGGGGCGGGCAAGACCACCCTGCTGCGCCGCATTGCCGCCGAGCCGCCGAAGGTGCCCTGGCGCATGCTCCCGCAGCGCCTGGACATCTTCGACGAACAGCGCTCGGTCGTCGAGAACGTCTCGGCGGCAACGCCACACGCCTCGCCCGAGCAGGTCCGCTCGCAGCTGGCCCGCTTCCTGTTCCGGGGCGCCGACGCCGATGTGGCGGCGGGGGCGCTGTCGGGCGGCGAGCGGCTGCGCGCGGCCCTGGCCATGCTGCTGCTCGCCGATCCCGCGCCGAAGCTCCTGCTGCTCGACGAGCCCACCAACAACCTCGACCTCCCCAGCCTGCGCCACCTCACCGAGGCGCTGGCCGGATTCGAGGGCGCGCTGATCGTGGTCAGCCACGATCCGCGCTTCCTCGACGAGATCGGGGTCACCCGGCGCGTGGAGCTGACGGGCGAGGGGCTGGGGGAGGATCAGGCGCGCACGTAGAAGATCCCCCAGGCCAGGTTTCCGGCGCGGCCGCCGTCGACCCAGTGCCGCAGGCCCACCTTCATCCGGGAAAGGTATGCGGCGCTGACGGTTTCGGAGATCTCCGGCTCCCGCCGCTCGGTCTCCTGCAGCACGCGGGCGTAGTGGGTGGTCAGCTGCGGGGTGTGGTCCTCGAACTCGGTCGCGTCGACGCCGAGGCGGTGCAGCTCGCGCCGGTAGAACTCGGGCGAGCCCATGGACTCCAGGTGCAGGCGGTCGAGGATGGGCCGCAGCGCCGACCTGTCGCAGGAGTCCGACGCCATCGGATCGGTGAACACGATCTCACCCCGCGGCTTGAGCACCCGCATGATCTCCTGCAGCACCCGCACCCGGTCTCCGCTGTGCAGCATCGCGTCCTGCGACCAGACCACGGTGAACTGGTTGTCCTCGAACGGGAGGTCCTCGAACGAGCCGTCCACGACATCGATCAGCTCGCTCAGGCCCTGTTGCGCGTTGAGTTCGCGGTTGCGGTCGTTCTCGACCTCGCTCAGGTTCAGACAGCACACCTTGCAGCCGTAGGTGGCGGCGAGATAGCGGGCCGCACCGCCGTATCCGGCGCCGATGTCGAGCACGTGACTGTCGGCGGTGAGGTGCGCCTTGCTCGCCATCCGGCGCACGGTGCGGCGGCTGGCGGGCGCGATCTCCTCGTCCGGGCTCTCGTACAGGCCGATGTGGATGTCCTCGCCGCCCCAGATGGTGAAGTAGAAGTTGTCCGCGTCCTGCGAGTTGTAGTAGTCGCGGGCCACGTTGACGGCCGAGGAGTAGTTGCGGCGGTAGTCGGTGGTCCGCAGGTAGTTCTTCTCCGCCACGTGGATGAGGAAATCGGGGTCGTCGTCGGCGAAGGTGTCCTGGAAATCGCCGTAGGTCTCGACCCGCTGGAATCCCACCTCGCGCAGCAGCCGTCGGGTGTAGTCCTTGCGCAGCGGATACATGTTGAGGTGGTACTCCGACCGGTCCGGAAAGCTGTAGCGGAACCGCGCGAGACCCTCGTCCACGTACTCCGGTTCGGCGGTCACCGAATCGCCGCAGTAGTAGTAGGTGTGCTTGCTGGAGAAGCCGTTGTCCAGGATGGTGTCGTAGTTGCGCTGGTCCAGGACCAGGATGCCGTCGTGCTTGAGCACGGCGTAGAACTCCGCCAGCGCCTTGCGCCGGTCGCGCTCGGAGAACAGGTGGGTGAAGGAGTTGCCCAGGCAGATCACCGCATCGAATTCGCCGTGCACGTCGCGGTTGAGCCAGCGCCAGTCCGCGTGCACGACCCGCAGCACGTGCCCGCCGTAGGTCTGCCCGTTCTCGAAGGCCTTGACCAGCATCTCCGGGCTGCCGTCGACGCTGACCGTGTCGAAGCCCTCCTCGATCAGCCGCACGGAATGGAATCCGGTGCCCGTCGCGACGTCCAGCACGGACCGCACGCCGCGCGATTTGAGCAGGTCGATGAAGAAGCGACCCTCGCTGGCATAACGCTTCTTCCAGTCGATCAGTTCGTCCCACTTCTCGACGAACCCCTTGACGTATTCGTCGGTGTAGTGATCGGTGTCCCGGACGAGCAGGGGATCGGCGCCGAATGCCTGCTCGGGGTGAGCTCGGACGTCTCCCTCGGTGCCGTAGCCGTCGGTACTGGGTTGCTGAGTCATGCCCATATCCGTTCCGCCGGGCGTCGTTTGGTTCGTTTCCTTCCCGCAGCACAGTCGCGCCCGGCGCGCGCTCGGTCGTCGAGTCGTCGGACCCGACCTCTGCACTCCGACCGGTGTAGCCCTCGCGGCCGATCCAAACCGACCGCCCGTACTACCGCCCGTATTCAAGCTATGGAGGGAAATCGGACACGGCAACTCGAGGATGCGTAATGGCTGGTGCACGCGTGATGACGGAAGTGTGACGCCGGACGGCGGACGGGATTTTCGCGGCGGCGCCGCTCGTTGTACGGGGAGCCGACATGAGGAGGTCGTATGACACAGGAATACCACCGCAACCCCGCCGCGGTGGACGCGCTCACGCCGGAGCAGTACCACGTCACCCAGGAGAACGGCACCGAGCGGCCGTTCACGGGCGCGTATTGGGACAACCACGAGCCGGGTATCTACGTGGACGTGGTGTCCGGTGAGCCGCTGTTCGCCTCGGTCGACAAGTTCGACAGCGGATCGGGCTGGCCGAGCTTCACCAAGCCGATCGAGGCCGCGAACGTGGCCGAGAAGAAGGACCTCAGCCACCTGATGGTGCGCACCGAGGTGCGGTCGGCGTTCGGCGACAGCCACCTCGGGCATGTGTTCCCCGATGGGCCGCGCGAGGCCGGCGGCCTGCGATACTGCATCAACTCGGCGGCGCTGCGGTTCATCCACCTCGACGACCTCGAGGCGGAAGGGTATGGGCAGTACCGGAGCCTGTTCACGAAGGAGGAAGCGTGACGGACACGCGAAGGGCGATTCTGGCCGGCGGATGCTTCTGGGGCATGGAGGAATTGGTGCGTAAGCAGCCCGGGGTGCTGTCGACCCGGGTCGGCTACACCGGCGGGCGCAACGACCATCCCACCTATCGCAACCACCCGGGTCACGCCGAGGCCCTGGAGATCATCTACGACCCGGCGCAGACCGACTACCGGGCGCTGCTGGAGTTCTTCTTCCAGATCCACGATCCGACCACGAAGGACCGCCAGGGCAACGACATCGGCACCAGCTACCGGTCGGCGATCTTCTACCTCGACGACGAGCAGCGGCGCGTCGCCCTGGCCACCATCGCCGACGTCGAGGATTCGGGGCTGTGGCCCGGCAAGGTCGTCACCGAGGTGACCCCGGCGAGCGAGTTCTGGGAGGCCGAGCCCGAACACCAGAACTACCTGCAGCGCTACCCGAGCGGCTACACCTGCCACTTCCCCCGGCCGGGCTGGAAGCTGCCGAAGCGGGAGACCGCGGGGCAGTAGGTCCGGGCGCGAGCACCGGCCATCGGTGATGCCGATGGCCGGGTAGCCTCGAAGCGTTCGCCGCGCGGCGCGGTCGCTCATCTCAGCCGGGAGGTACCTTGCGCAGCATCGCTCGTGCACTGCTGATTGTCGTGGCGCTGGTATGTGGGATGGCGGTGGCGGTGCCCGCGGCGGGGGCGGCCGAGATCGATGATTTCACCGCGCGCAGGATCGACGAGATGCTCGCGGTGAAGGGGGCGGCGGGGCCGCGGAGCAAGGGTGAGCTGATCGACCTGCTGTCGCGGTCGTTTCTGGGGACGCCCTATGGCGCCGGCATGCTCGTGGGGTCGGCCACCGAGCCCGAGCGACTGGTGGTGGATTTCCGGCGGGTCGATTGCTTCACCTACCTCGACTACGTCGAGGCGTTGAGCCGGTCGGCGAATCGGGAACAGTTCGTGGCGAATCTCGTCGAGACCCGATATGCCGGGGGCACAGTCGATTTCGCGCATCGTAAACACTTCTTCAGCGATTGGGCGCACACGCCGCGCGTCGCCGCCGCCGATATCACCGCGGCGGTGAGCCCCGCGGCGGTGACCGTCGCCAAGCGTCTCAACGCGAAAGGCGATGGGGGAACCTATCTTCCGGGGATTCCGGTGGTGGACCGCGACATCTCCTACATCCCGGGTGCCGCCGTGAACGACGACGTGATCGCCCAGCTCCGCACGGGCGACTACATCGGTGCCTATGCCGATCAGCCGGGCCTGGACGTCACCCACGTGGGTATCTTCGTCGCCACACCGGAGGGCCCGGTCTTCCGCAACGCCTCCTCCCTGGCGGCGAACGACCAGGTCGTCGATTCCCCGTTCACCGACTACGTCCGGACGACCCCGGGCATCGTCGTCTTCCGAGCGTCGTAGCGCCGAATCGCCAACCGGCGCAACCGCATCGGGGCCTACCGCGTGCGCAGTCCCGCGATCAGCAGGCCGACCATGCGGCGCGCGTCGTAGCGCGGACTGTTCCCGGCGCCGATGCACAGGTTGCCGACCGCGCGCAGCAGTTCGTAGGCGTCGATATCGGGACGGATCTCGCCCGCCGCGGCGGCGGTGCCGAGCAACCGCGCGCAGACGGGGACGAGGCGGTCGAGGAAGTAGGCGTGCAGGGCCTCGAAGGCGGCGTCGTCGGACTGCAACGCCTCGGCCAGGCCGTGCTTGGTGACCAGGAAGTCGACGAACAGGTCGATCCAGCGGGCCAGCGCGGTGTGCGGGGTATCGCTGTCGGCCGATAGCGCCGGACCGGCCGCCGCGCACGCCTCGACCTGATGCCGGTAGACGGCCACGATGAGATCGGCGCGCGTCGGGAAGTGTCGGTAGATCGTGCCGACGCCCACTCCGGCGGTGGCGGCGATTTCCCGCACGGGCGCATCGACGCCCGCGGCCACGAACGTCGCCGCGGCCGCATCCAGCAGTGCCGCCTCGTTGCGCCGGGCATCGGCCCGTTTGCGCGGGCCGGGCGGCTTCGTATCGCCGTCGCTGTCCACCACTGTGCCGTGGCTCCTCTCGCTCCTCTTGGCATACGGAACTACGTTCCGTATGGTTAGCGGAACAACGCTCCGCTTATTCATCATGTCAGAACCGGTTGGCCGAAACCAGCCGTCGCACCACCTCCCGGAGGAGTACAACCATGCAGTACCGCACCTTGGGCCGCACCGGTGTGCAGGTCAGCACCCTCGCGCTCGGAGCGATGAACTTCGGCGCGATCGGGCGCACCGGCCAGGACGAGGCCACGGCTCTCGTCGATGCCGCGCTCGCGGCCGGAATCAACATCATCGATACCGCCGACATGTACAGCCGCGGCGAGTCGGAGGAGATGGTCGGCAAGGCCATCGCTGGCCGCCGCGACGACATCGTGCTGGCCACGAAGGCGACCATGCCCATGGGCGACGAACGCAACCGGCAGGGCGGCTCGCGCCGCTGGCTGGTCACCGCGCTGGAGGACAGCCTGCGCCGGCTCGGCGTCGATCACGTCGATCTGTACCAGATGCACCGGTGGGACCCGAACACCAGCGACGAGGAGACGCTGTCGGCGCTGACGGATCTGCAGCGGGCGGGCAAGATTCGCTACTTCGGTTCCTCGACGTTCCCCGCCTATCGCATCGTCGAGGCCCAGTGGGCGGCGCGCGAGCATCGCCTGAGCCGCTACGTCACCGAGCAGCCCGGCTACTCGATCCTGCAGCGCGGCATCGAATCTCACGTCCTGCCGGTCACCGAACGCTACGGGCTCGGCGTGCTGGCGTGGAGTCCGCTGGCGTCGGGCTGGCTGTCCGGCGCGATCCGCGCGGGCCGCGAAATCACCACCAGCCGTTCGGCATTCATGCCGGAACGCTTCGACACCGCCGTCCCCGTGAACCGCGCCAAACTCGAGGCCGTCGAGCGGCTGGCGGCGGTCGCCGAGCAGGCGGGCCTGACCCTGATCCAGCTGGCGCTCGGCTTCGTCACCGCGCATCCCGGGGTGACCAGCGCGATCATCGGCCCGCGCACCCTGGACCAGCTGCGCTCGCAGCTCGCCGCCGCGGACACCGTGCTGCCCGCCGACGTGCTCGACGCCATCGACGAGATCGTCACTCCCGGTGTGGATCTCGCCCCGGGCGAGAAGCACGACACCCCGCCCGCCCTGCTCGACCCGGCCCTGCGCCGCCGCGCCGGTTAGGCGCCGTCGACATCGAGCCGGGCGACGAGTTTCTTCGGGGCGACCAGGCGGAAGGCGTCGCGGACTATGCCCTCGATCTCGGTCCAGTCCAGGTCCACGTCCAGGCGTACCCCGACCCAGCCGCGGTGGCCGACGTACGGCGGCACGAAGAAGCGCTCGGGTTCGGCGTCGACCAGCTCGTCCTGGGCGCCGAGCGAGGCCGGGCACCAGATGGCCGGGCCGGGCTCGTCGTAGGCGGCGAGGGTGTACATGGTGAACACCTTCTTGCCGCGGACGAAGAAGGTGGGGCACCCGTGGCTGAGCCGCTCACTGCTCTCCGGCAGTGCCAGGCAGATCTCCCGCAGCCGCGGTAACGGGTCCATGGCCGTAGTGTAGGCGCCGGTGGCGGGTCAGCGACGCCGACGCATGCCGCTGCGCCCGGCGGCCCGCACTATCGCACGAGGCCGAGACAGAGCTTGAAACTCGGTGTGCCGCCGGTCAGGTGGGCGCCCGCGGACTGCAGGATGCGGTCCTGGGCCACGATGTGCTGGCACATGGTCGTGGTGTCGCGCAGCCAGCGGTCCAGGGGCGAGGGCCGGTAGATGGCGGCGGTCTGGCGCAGGTCGTAGAGGCGGGTGACGACGGAGCGGGCGGTGCGGAAGGCGTGCAGGCGGGAAAGCGGCAGTGCCGCACGCTGTTCCGGGCTCAGGTCGGCCATCGTCCCGCCCGCGGCCAGCACCTCCCACTCCTGCCGCAGCGCCGCATACACCCCGCAGCGGGTGGCGTGATAGTCCGCCTCGCAGTCGGCGAGGGTGACCTGCAGGCGGTAATCGTCTGCGCGGGAGGCGGATTCGGCGCGCACGTGATCGAGCGCCGCGCGGGCGACACCGAGCGGCACCCCCGGCATGTTCCGCATGTGCACCTCCGGCTGGGCCAGCGGCCCGGCCGGGCCGTGCACGTCCGCGAACACGAGCGTGTGCTCGGCCGGGACGAACACGTCGGTGATCGTGTAGTCGCAACTGCCGCTGCCGGACAGGCCGGTGGTGTGCCAGGTGTCGATCACCTGAACCTGCTTGCGCGGCACCATCATCAGGCGCGAGTCGTGCGGGGTGCCGTCCGGTCCGGGCGCGGGTTCGCCGTCGCGGAACAGGAACGCGCCCGACACCACCCAGTCGGCGTGGGTGATGCCGCTGCCGAACTGCCAGCGGCCGGTGAGCCGATAGCCGCCCGGCACGATCTCGGCGTGGCCGACCGGGAACAGCAGCCCGGCGGTGACCATGTCCAGGCTCGGAAACATCTGCCGCGCCACCGGTTCGGCGAGGAAGGAGGCGTAGAGCCCGGTGTCCGAACCGATCATGGCGCACCACCCGGCGGAGGCGTCGCCGTAGGCGAGTGCCGCGATCACCTCGGTCTGCTCGATCGATGTCAATTCCGGCCCGCCCCAATGCCTTCCGAACCCCATCCGGAACACCCCGGTGTCGCGGAGCAGTTCCACCACATCGCCGGGCAGGCGGCGCAGGTGTTCGATCTCCTCGGCGCGCTCGCGCAGCAGCGGCGCCACGGACTGGGCGCGGGCGAGTATTTCGGCGGCCTCCGCGGTGCGGCCGGTGGCGAGTCCCGGTTCTTCGACGATGGTCATGCGATGCCTCCTGGGCGATGGTCGGGGGAGCAGGGGAGGGAGTGGAATGCGCCGTGCAGGAATACCAGCCGGGTGTCCGGTTCGCGGGTGCCCGCCGCCACGACCCGGCCGACGAACAGCACGTGATCGCCGACGTCGTAGGTGCGCTCGAGCACACATTCGAGCCATGCGGGGGAATCGAGCAGCAGCGCCCCGGTGCGGTCGCCGGGCCGGGTGTGCCGCGCTGCCAGCGCCTCGGCGCGCGTAGGTCGGTCGCGCGCGAAAACCCCTGCGACGGACCGTGATCCGCCGTCGAGGATGGACACCGACCAGATTCGCGATGCGCGCACGAACCGGCCGAATCGGGAACCCGCCCGCAGGGCGATGGAGACCAGCGGCGGCTCCAGCGACAGTGACGACAGCGAGTTGACGGTGACCGCATCGTGCGTCCGGCCGCCGGGTGTGTCGAGATATGTGCTGACGACCGCCACACCGGTCGCGAAGCTGCGCATGGCCGCGCGCAGATCGACCTCGGCGGCGGCGGGTGCATCTCCGGACTGCACGACCGCGGGCCACGGTTCGGTCCAGTCGACGGCGGGTTCGGCGATCTGACCGCCGACGGTGGGGGCCCGCATCTCACACCGCCTGGGGGAAGTCGAAGACCCGATGCGGGTCGTAGCGGCGCTTGATCCGGGCCAGCCGCGCGTGGTTCGGGCCGTAATAGGCGGTGCGCCAGTCCCGCAGCGCCGGATCCGTGAAGTTCACGTAGGCGGAATCCGTGGCATGCGCGCCCATCTCCTCGTGCAGGCCGTCGAGCCACTCCAGGTTGCACCACACGGTGTGCGAGGGATCGCGGGGGCTCCAGGAGGTGTCCATCGAGATCAGGAACAGCGCGTCCCGGTGCGGAAACGCGGTGGCGGACACCGGAACCCGGTTGATCGCGCCGCCCCACGTGAACAGCGCGACACCGCCGCCGTCCGGATTGGCGCTGCCCGGGCGGCGCTCGACCGCGCCGACGATCGCGTCGACGCCGTCGTCGGACAGCGGCTTCGGCGTCGTGCGGGTGCGGACGGCGAACGGCAGGCCGGAGGTCTCGTGGTGCAGGAAATCCTTTGCCTCCCAATAGGTGCGGTCATCGATATCGCATCGATAAGGGGACGCGGCGGCGATCGCGGGCGCCAGCAGCTCGCGCAGCTCCGTGGCCGGTCCGAGGTGCTGCCCGATCACCGAGACGGTGCCCGGGGCGGCCGCCGCGCGGGCGGCGCCGATGCGGGCGGCGAATTCGTCGGGTGCGTCGGCCATGATCTGCTGCATCACCGCGAGCACCTCGCGGGCGTGCGCCCAGTCCCACAGCAGCAGGCAGGTGGAACCGGGGCGCGGCGAGCGGGCCCGGAAGGTGAACGAGGTGTTGACGCCGAAGTTCCCGCCGCCCCCGCCCCGGCACGCCCAGAACAGATCGGCGTTCTCGGTCGCGTTGCAGATCCGCACGCTGCCGTCGGCGAGCACGATCTCGGTCTCGACCAGCGCGTCGCAGGTGAGCCCGAAGGCCCGCGACACCGCCGCCACGCCGCCGCCGAGCGTCAGCCCGCCGATGCCGACCTGATCCGAATTGCCCAGGGGGAAGGCCAGATCGTGACGCCGCAGGGCGGCGTACAGCGCGCCGCCGCGGGCGCGGCCCCCCCCCGGGGCCCCGCCCCCCGGGGGGGGGGGCCCCAAAAAGTACACAGGGCCCCGAAACAGCCCCCCCCCCGGCCCCCCCCGGGACCCCCCCCAGCCGTGGGCGCCC
>NZ_JARWQD010000397.1 GCF_029869545.1 Nocardia wallacei
CGGGGGGGCCCCGGGGGGGGGGGGGGGCGGCGGGGCCCCCCCCCCCCCCGCGCGGCGCCCGGGCCCGGGGGGCCCGGCGCCGCGGCCAGTGGAGCCGGGACAGCGGCCAGTGGAGCCGGGACAGCGGCGGCCGCGCCCGGACCGGCAGCGGCGGCGGCGGGACCGACAGCCGCAGTAGAACCGACAGCCGGAGCGGCACCGACAGCCGACGTGGGACCAACAGCCGGAGCGGGACCAACAGCCGGAGCGGCACCGGCAGCCGGAGCGGCACCGGCAGCCGCAGCGGGACCGACAGCCGGAGCGGCACCAGCACCCGGAGCGGGACCGGCACCCGGAGACGAGGCATGCATTCCCGATGCGACGCCGGGCGCCTGCGCGGCCTGCGCACCGGCGAGGGCCGAACCCGAGCCCGTCGGCTGCGCACCCACCGGGCCACCGCCGTGCGCGGCCGATCCGGCGGCCTGCTCCCCCGGGACGGACCCGGCCGGATGCGCCGCGCCGGGCGCCGTCCCGCCGAGCGCCGACAGCAGCGGCGCCACACCGTCCCCCGCCTCGGTACCGGTCGCCGAACCCGTGCCCTGCCCCAGCCAGTCACCGAAGCTGTCGAGCTGCTGGCCGACGTTCCCGACCGCGACATCGACACTCACGCCGGTACTCACCCAGACCCCGTCGAGGCCGATATGGGCATCGAAGCTGGATTCGGTGTGGAAGAACACGCCCGTCATGGGTCCGTCGCCGATCCCGTCGAAGGCGTGGCCGCTCTCGGCACCGGGTTCGGGCAGCCCGAAACCGCCCGCCCCGAGGCCGTTCATCCCGGGCAGGTGCAGACCCTCGGCGCCCGGCAGGCCCAGCCCCGGCCCGAAGGACGTCGCCGCATGCGGCTCGCCACCGGACGGGCCGTACGGATGCGGACCGTCCTCGTCGGCGGTTGCGGACCGGTCGCCGGAGGGCAGTGTCGTTCCGGACGACACGTCGCCGACCGTGGACTGCGTGGGATGGCGCAGATATCCGGGCAGGTCGAAGCCCTGACCTCCGAAACCCTGACCCTCCCAGCCCTCGAGACCGGGCAGACCCGGCAGGCCGAAACCCGGATTGCTCAGCGAGCCGAACGGCACCGCATCGGACTCCCCGGGCCCGGAGTGCTGGCCCGTGCCGGGCGACTGCTCGTCCTGCTCGGAGGGCACCGTCGGGGAATACCCGTCGCCCAGCGGAGTCGAGTACCAGTAGCCGCCGCCGCTCATGGTGCCGTCGGGCGTGGACATCTGGAAGCCGCCCTGCTGCTGCGGAGGCACGGCAGGATGCGGCACCGCCCAGGGCAGCGCGGAGGTGGGAGCGGGCGGCGGGGCGGAATTGCCCAGCACCGGAGGCGGGACGGAATCGGGATCGGGGTCGGGGTAGGTGACCACCGGGCTCGGCGCGTCGGGCTGGGGGTCGTTGGTGACCCATCCGGCGATGCGGCTGGTGTGCGATTCGTTGGTCGGAGCCGGGGAGCCGTTGGAGGCGATCAGGGCCCCGCCGGTGACGTACGCGCCCGCCCTGGCCACCCGGGCGACACCGGTGGCGACACGGTACGCGGTATCTTCCGCGTGATCGCCCGCGCCCGGATCGTCCTCGATGGGCAGGTCACGCGTCATACAAGCTCCGCTCTCCACTGTCCGGCGTCCGAACCGAACGGGGTATTACCAAATTCAGATCGCTTTACACCTTATTTCCGGAAAACCGGCCTGTCACATCCCCCAGGTGGGAGGCAGGCGGCACCGTGCGGCGTCACACCAGGGTGTCATTGCCCGATGCCGGAGCCAAGCCCCAAGATCACCCGGCAGTACCAACCGGTCACGCGCTCAGCCGCGGCGGAGCGGCCGCGGCTATTTCTTGTCCTTACCCTTGTCCGAGGACGAATCCGTCGACAGCGCGGCCACGAACGCCTCCTGCGGGACGTCCACGCGGCCGATGGTCTTCATCCGCCTCTTGCCTTCCTTCTGCTTCTCCAGCAGCTTGCGCTTGCGGCTGATGTCACCGCCGTAGCACTTGGCGAGCACGTCCTTGCGGATCGCGCGGATGTTCTCGCGGGCGATGATCTTCGAGCCGACGGCCGCCTGGATCGGCACCTCGTACTGCTGGCGCGGGATCAACTCCTTGAGCTTCTCGGTCATCCGGCGGCCGTAGGCCTGCGCGGCGTCGCGGTGCACGATCGCCGAGAACGCGTCGACGGCCTCGCCCTGCAGCAGAATGTCGACCTTCACCAGATCGGCCTGCTGCTCGCCCGCCTCCTCGTAGTCGAGGCTGGCGTACCCGCGGGTGCGCGACTTCAGCGAATCGAAGAAGTCGAAAATGATCTCGGCCATCGGCAGCGTGTACCGCATCTCGACGCGGGTCTCCGAGAGGTAGTCCATGCCACCCAGCTCGCCGCGGCGGGACTGGCACAGCTCCATGATCGAGCCGATGAACTCGCTCGGCGAGATGATGGTGACCTTGACGATCGGCTCGAAGACCTCCCGCGCCTTACCCTCCGGCCAGTACGAGGGGTTGGTCACGACGTGTTCGGTGCCGTCCTCCATCACCACGCGATAGATCACGTTGGGCGCGGTGGAGATCAGATCCAGATCGAACTCCCGCTGCAGCCGCTCGCGGGTGATCTCCATATGCAGCAGACCCAGGAACCCGCAGCGGAAGCCGAAGCCCAGCGCCACCGAGGTCTCCGGCTGATAGGTCAGCGCGGCATCGTTGAGCTGCAGCTTGTCCAGCGCGTCGCGCAGATCCGGATAGTCCGAGCCGTCGACCGGGTACAGGCCGGAGAACACCATCGGGCTCGGCTCGCGGTAGCCCGTGAGCGGCTCGGCGGCGCCGCCCCTCGCGACGGTCACGGTGTCACCGACCTTCGACTGGCGCACGTCCTTCACGCCGGTGATGAGATAGCCCACCTCGCCCACGCCCAGGCCCTTGGTCGGCTTGGGCTCCGGCGACACGATGCCGATCTCCAGCAGCTCGTGGGTGGCGCCGGTGGACATCATCTTGATCTTCTCGCGCGGGGTGAGCTTGCCGTCCACTACGCGGACATAGGTGACGACGCCGCGGTAGGTGTCGTAGACGGAGTCGAAGATCATGGCGCGGGCGGGCGCATCGGCGTCCCCCTGCGGCGCGGGCACCTTGCCGATCACGGTGTCCAGCAGTTCCGGCACGCCCGCGCCGGTCTTGCCGGACACGCGCAGCACATCCTCGGGTTCGCAGCCGACGATGTGCGCGAGCTCGGCGGCGTAGCGGTCCGGATCCGCGGCCGGGAGGTCGATCTTGTTCAGGACCGGGATGATCTCCAGATCCTTGTCCAGGGCCAGGTAGAGATTGGCGAGCGTCTGCGCCTCGATGCCCTGCGCCGCGTCGACCAGCAGGATCGCGCCCTCGCACGCCTCCAGCGCCCGCGACACCTCATAGGTGAAGTCGACGTGGCCGGGAGTGTCGATCAGGTGCATCACGTAGTCGGTGCCGTCGACGGTCCACGGCAGCCGCACGTTCTGGGCCTTGATGGTGATGCCGCGCTCCCGCTCGATATCCATCCGGTCCAGATACTGCGCGCGCATCTGCCGCTCCTCGACCACCCCGGTCAATTGCAGCATGCGATCGGCCAGGGTCGACTTCCCGTGGTCGATGTGCGCGATGATGCAGAAGTTCCGGATCCGCGAGGGATCGGTGAACGTCGTATCGGCGAAGCTGGGCACTCCACTCCCTGTCCGTACATAGGTTGCGCGCGGTCGATCCGTTCTCGTCCGAGGGCCGATCCGCTCGCGTTTCAGCTTATGGGCAATCGAGCCCGGCCTTGCACGGCCCCCTCGTCCCGCGCGACACCGCCCGTGGGTGCGGAGATCTGGATCACACTCAGCGCGGCCTCGGAGGGCCACCTGCCATACCCCCTCGATCAACTCGTCCTTTGCGGCAAATCCCCAGCTGGCACAACGGAGTTCGCGCGGGATGAGTTCGGGCTCGTACGCCGTTATAGTCCGATTCATGGCCAGCACGTGGAGCTCACTCGGCAAGCAGTTGGGGACCATCGCCAGGGAGCAGGGGCCCCGGATCGTCAAACGGCAGGCACCGAAGCTGGTGGATCGGATGCAGCGGTCGTCGATGTGGGATCGGGCGCTGGGGCGGCGGCGGGCGCCCGGGGTCGCGGTGCGGCCAGCGGCCTCGACGCCGGTGCCCACGCGCGAGCGGGCGCGGCAGGTGGTGTACTGCCCGCACCTGGACGGGCGCGCCGATCCCGGCGAGATCGTCTGGACCTGGGTGCCGTTCGAGGAGGATCCGAGCAACGGCAAGGACCGTCCGGTGCTGGTGGTGGGCCGGGAGCGGACCATCCTGCTGGGCCTGATGCTGTCGTCCAACCCGCAACGCGCGAGCGACCACAACTGGGTCGAGATCGGTTCCGGGCCTTGGGATTACGAGGGCCGGACGAGCTGGGCACGGCTGGACCGGGTGCTGGACGTGCCCGAGGCCGGGATTCGCCGCGAGGGCGCCGTCCTGCCGCGCAAGACCTTCGACCTGGTCGCCCACCGGCTGTGCGCCGAATACCACTGGCAATGAATCGCGGGGGGGGGCCACCGGGGGGGGGCCCCCGGCCCCCTGTTTTTTCAAACCCCCCCCCCCCCCCCCCCCCCGGCCCAAAACCCGGGTTTTCCGCGGCGCTTTTCGCGCCCCCACCGCGGCGCGAGCGATGCCCATCGCGGAGGAGAACACGTCGCCGACCGTGCGCACCGCGGCATTGAATACCCCGGCGATGAAGTTGCCGAGCGCCTGGAGCTGGTCAAGGACTTCTACATGTCCATGGGCGACAC
>NZ_JARWQD010000398.1 GCF_029869545.1 Nocardia wallacei
CCCGGGGGCGCGGCGGGGTAGAAAGCGCAGCCGGCCCGCCGCTGTAAGCCCCCCCCCCGCGCCCGCAGCGACGGGGGGGCGGCCGCCGCACGAGGGGCGGCCGCGTCGTCCCGATTCGAGACCGGACCCAGCTCCCGCAGCAGGGCAGCGTGTTCGGCTGCCGCGCTGCGCAATTCGGCACTGTCGCGCGACAGCTCACCCACCGTGCCCGGCAGCGTCGCAGTGCTCACGACGCCGCCCGTTCCCGGCGCAGCGTGCGATCCGAGGCCGCCAGGTGCGCACCGAGGGCGTCCTCGAACCGCGTCGTCATCGCGTCCAGCAGCAGCCGCCGCCGGATCGCCACCTCGGAGCCGACCGCGGGCTCGAACAGCGCCAGCCCGGCCTGGATCGCGCCCGCCTCGGCCTCGGCGTCGGTGGCCACCACGTCGACCAGGCCACGTTCGACCGCCGCCTCGGCGGACAGTCCGCGACCCTGGACCACGAGGTCGCGGGCTCGTCCGGCACCGATCTGCGCGGCCAGTCGATAGATGCCCATCGCGGGCCAGATCCCGGCCGCCGACGCCGCGAAACGGAATTCGGCGCCCGCCCGCAGGATTCGGTAGTCGGCCACCAGCAGCAGCTCCGCCGCCGGTCCGTAGGCCTGGCCGTCGACGGTCGCGATGATCGGCACCGGGACCTGCTCGAGCCGCCGCAGGGCGGCCTCCCATTTGCCGACATCCCCCACGGCCACCTCGCCCGGCCACGCAAAATACTCCCCGGCCGGTGCACCGCCGATATACAGCACCACGCAGTGCCGCACCCCCGCCGCGGCGTCCTCGGCCCGGCGCGCGAGCGCGGTGACCGACTCGACCAGTTCGGCCGACAGTGGAGCGGCCGCGGAAATCACGGCGGCGAGGACATGAACATCGTCGCCAACTGTTGAAACAGTACTCACGATTTACCCCCGTATTGATGAATATTCAGGAAGAGATTCAGAATCTCACCAGGGCGGTCTCGATTTGCGAGCCCGGCCCCATCGTCATGAACACGCCGTATTCGCCGGGGCGGGTGACGCCTTCGGCGAGCAGGCGCTTGTAGGAAAACAGGAAGGATCCGCTGGAAAGGTTTCCGTAATCGCGCATCACCCCGACGGTGTGACGCAGGTCGTGCGAGGTCAGCCCCAGGTTGATCTTGACCGCGTCGATCACCTTCTTGCCGCCGGAATGCACGATCCACTGCGCGATATCCTTGCGCCGCAGGCCATTTTCGCGCAGCAGCCGGTCGACCACGATTTCCACGTGCGCACCGACCTCGTAGGGCACCTCGCGATCGAGATAGAAGCTGAACTTCCCGGCGTCGGAATCCCAGTCGTAGCGCATGGCGCCGATCGCGTGGCGAATCATGTAGCTGCGCTGCGCCAGCAGTGCCGGGGCCGCCGTATCCGCCGCCGCCCCCGCCGTGTCCGCGCACAGGGCGAGCGCCGCCGCGCCGTCTCCGAACAGGCTGTTGACCACGGCCGTCCGCATCGTCCCGTCGAAGACGTAGGCCGCCGAGCACGCCTCCGAGCAGGCCAGGATCGCCAGCTCGCCCGGATGCGCCGCCGACCACGCGGCCGCGGCCGTCAGGCCGTTGAGTCCGGCGTTGCAGCCCATGCCGACCACATCCAGCCGGGCCGTATGCGGTGACAGGCCGAGCTCGTCGATCAGCAGCGCGCTGAACCCCGGCGTGAGAAATCCGGTGGTCGTCACGGCGACCAGGTATTTGACGTCCGCGGCATCGCGCCCCAGACCCCGCAGGCAGGCGCGAATGGCTTCGGCCCCCGTCTGCACGCCGTAGCGGCGATGCTTGTCGAGCAGTTCCGCCTGTGACTCGTCCCGGAAATTTCCGTCCTCGTCACGCGGCGGCAAGGTGAGGTATCGGTGTTCGATACCGCCATTGAGAAATACGCCCCTGATTTTGGGGTCGGTGATCCCGAGCAGATCGATGAGATCCCGTTGGCGGTATCCGGTGGGCGGATTCGCGGTGGCCACCCCGAGCAGTCGGGGCAGCGCCGAGGTACCTCCGGCATCCGCCGAGGTCGAATCGGTTTCGGTAGTGTACGGCTGCACAATGGTCGTCATTGCCGAAATCCGTTCCATAGCGTCGATGGAACGACACGACGACCCCAGGTGGGTATCGACATGATGCCTTCTCGAAATTGCTGATGTTTACGCCGACGACTCCACGTCGAGACCGCCGACCACACCCCCGAGCAATTTTCTGACAGGATCAGGCTAGCAACGGCCCATTTGGTCGGCAACCGTGAAAACTTTGGTCGCCGCGACGCCGACAATGTGAAACACGTTGAGCCACATGACATATCACGGTCCGAATAGCCGCTGGTACCGCGGCCGCCGACCCGACAATTGGGGGCAGCTCCCGGACTCCGAACGCGTTGCATATCGATACCGGCGCGAGCACGCCCGGAGCGGGAACTCCGAATGAGACCTTCGCCACACTCCGCGGCGGAGTGTACGGCCCGAACCCTCGATCCTGTTCACAGGAAAGCGGGCTACCATGCGCAGTACACCCCGCGAGTGAGCGCTCACAATTCACCCGCGGGGCACCCGGTCCGCCCGCTCGGAGGCAGCCGGAATCGCAAGCGCAAGAGGGGTTTTCGAGTGGACAGGCCGGCATGGGCGCCCGAGGGCGTGGATATGACGCAGGCGAGCCCGGCACGCATGTACGACGCCCTGCTGGGCGGTTCGCACAATTTCGAGGTCGACCGATTCGCCGCGGAGGCCGGTAAGAAGCTGGTCCCGGACCTGCCCCGGCTGGCCCTGAGCAATCGGGCGTTCCTGCGGCGCGCGGTGCGATTCCTTGCCGACCAGGGCATTCGGCAGTTCCTCGATATCGGTTCGGGCATCCCGACCGCGGGCAACGTGCACGAGGTGGCGCAGTCGTTCGACCCGGGTATCAGGGTCCTCTACGTGGATATCGACCCGGTCGCGGTCACCCATGCGCGCACCATCCTGGTGGGCAACGAGCAGGCCGACGCGATCCAGGCGGATCTGCGCAAACCGGACGAACTGCTGGTCAGGGCCGCCGACACCGGGCTGATCGACTTCACCGAGCCGGTGGGCCTGCTGCTGGTGGCGGTGCTGCACCTGCTGCAGGACGACGAACGCCCGGCGGAGACGGTCGCGGCCCTGCGCGAGGCGGTACCGCCCGGCAGCTATGTGGCGATCTCCCATCTGACCTCGGCGCAGCGGCCGGAGGATGCCGCACGGCTCGGTGATCATTCCGCCAACGAGAGCCACGTCGGCATCCGCTTCCGCGACCGCGCGTCGATCACCGCCCTGTTCACCGGCTGGGAGCTGGTCGAGCCGGGCGTCGTCGAACTTCCGCAGTGGCGCCCCGAATCCGAGCGCGACCTGCACGAGTCGCCCGGCCGCTCGCTCGGCCTGGCGGGCGTGGGGTACAGAGTCTGAACAGGGGTATCCGAAAGGCAGGGGGCTGCTGATGGGTTCGAACAAGGTGGGACTGCGGTGGGCCGACGCCCTCGACGGCGTCGTGGCCCCCACGCTGACGCGAACCCAGATCGAAGACCTGCTGACCGGCCTGTGCGACCGGATCCTGGCCGTGCTGCGCGGGACGGCCGAACTCGCGACCGTCCGATCCGCGGCCGCGGCGCTGGTCGCGGCCAACTATCGCGACGACGCGGCGGTCGCCCGGACCGTGCCGATCATCTGCCGCGACATGGTCGAGGAGGTGAGCCCGGATCGCGACGGGCCCGAGTACGAGCGGGTGCGCGAGTACGCGATCACCGTCGCCGCCGAGTTCGCGGCCGGGTTCACCGCCGCGCTGCGCACGACGGCGCTGGCCGAACAGGAGTCCACCCTCACCGCCGCGCTGGCGGCGGTCGAGCGGGCGCAGGCGCAGCGGCAGCTCTCGGAGGCCCGGTTCGCGGCCATCTTCGCCGGTGCCTCGGTCGGCATCGGCACCATCGATGTCAGCACCGGGACGGTCGTGGACGTCAATGCGGCGATGGCCGACATGCTCGGCGTACCGGCCGAACTCATGCCGGGGCGCTCGGTCGCCGAGATACTGGGCGCCGAGAACATCGGCCAGGCCTACGCCCAATTCGAGCAGCTGCTGACGGGCAGTATCGATCGGTTTCGGATCGAGACCGATCACGCCCGGCCCGACGGCAGTCACACCATCATCGACCTGTCCATGTCGTCGGTGCGCGATGCCGCCGGACAGGTGCGCTTTCTCATCGGCGTGTGCGTCGACATCACCGAGCGCAAGGCGCTCGCCGACCGGCTGTGGTACGACGCCCACCACGACAATCTCACCGGCCTCGCCAACCGGGTGCTGTTCTTCGACAGGCTCGCGCACGCCACCCCGCCGATCGGCCTGTGCTACCTCGACCTGGACGGGTTCAAGGAGGTCAACGACGAGTACGGGCATACCGTCGGCGACCGGGTGCTGCGCGCCGTCGCCGAGCGCCTGCGCATCACCGCCGCGCCCGACGGCCTGGCCGCGCGGCTGGGCGGTGACGAGTTCATCGTGCTGACCGAGGGATGTACCGATGCCGATCAGCTGGTCTCGCTGTCGGGACGCCTGCTCGCCGCGCTCACCGAACCGATCGTGGTGGGAGGTCACACGATCTCCGTCGGGGCCTCGGTGGGGACGGCCATGGTCACCGAGCATCCCGAGGCCATCGACGATCTGATGCACACCGTCGACACGGCCATGTACCGCAACAAGGCCGCCCGCCATCGTCCGGGCTCGCATTCGCACCGATAGTGTTGCGGCACAAAGGAATCGGCTCAGATATCCATGCCGCCGAGCCCTCGCGGCGAGGACTCCGCCTCGCCACGCGGGCGGCTGCGCCGGTCGGCGGTCAGCGAGCTGTGCTCGTGCCCGAGATCCGGCGGCGGCACCACCCGCAGGCGGCGATCCGGACGATCCCCGCGATCGTGCCCGAACACCGCCCCCGCCAGCGTCCTCAACCGTTCCCACGCCCGTGCTACGACCCGCATGCACCCTCCTCGCGACGACGGTTGTTCCAGTCGCGACATACCCGCCCCACCCCGGACTATGCGAACACGCGGCGTGGATGATGCGTTACGTCGCCGGGGCAGGGGCGTTGGCGGTGGTGATGTAGGCGATGGCCTGGTACAGGTCGGGGTAGACGCGGTGGGCCAGGGCGCGGGTCTCGGCGGTGGGGGCGACCAGGTCGGGGATCAGCAGGCAGCGCAGTCCCGCGGCGTGCGCCGCGCGCAGGCCGTTCGGCGAATCCTCCAGTGCCAGTGTATGTTCCGGCTCGGCGCCCAGCGCGGCTACCGCGGTCAGGTACGGCTCCGGGTACGGCTTGCCCCGGCGCACGTCCTGGCGGGTCACCACGGTGTCGAACCGGCCCGCGATCCCGGCCACCCGCAGGTGGTGGTCGGTGCGCTCGCGCCCGGACGAGGTCGCGATCGCCCGCGGAATCGCCTGGGAGTCCAGTTCGTCCAGGAGCTCGGCCACCCCCGGCTTCACCGTCAGCCGTCCGTCGTCGACGAAGCGGCTCAGCGTCGCCTCGTGCGTGGCGAAGAAGTCGTCGACCGGAAATCCCGAACCGTAGGCGGCGACGGCGAGTTCGCGGCAGCGGTCGGCCGGTTGCCCGATCATGCCGCGGCAGAATTCCAGCGGCAGCTCGTAGCCCAGCTGCTCGCCGGAGCTGATCAGCGATTCGATGGCCAATCGCTCGGAGTCCAGCAGCAGCCCGTCCATATCGAAAACGACTGCGCGAACCGGTCTTTCGGTACTCACCTCGTACTCCCTTCGAACTCCGGCAGCAGCCGCCGCCGCACCACCTCCGCCACGCCGTCGCGGCCGAGTTCCGCCAGCGCATCGCCCACCGCCCGCTGCACCCGCGGCCGGTCCGGCACCGCACCGAAGATGTCGGTGCGCGCGAGGAACAGCTCCGCCCGGCGGTGCGGGTCGGTCACGGCGGCCGGTTCGGCCAGCGCCTCGGCGCGGGTGTCGATCAGCCGCATGACCGCGTCGCCGCTGCGGGCGACATCGAACCAGCGTATCCAGGCCGCGATCAGCAGCACCGCCGCCGGGGTCGGCCGCCGCGCGGCGATATTGTCGCTCATGGCCGCGACCACCCGCGGCAGCAGTTTGTCCGAACCGTTGCGACCCACCCGCGTCATGTCGTGGCGGATGGCCGGATTGCGGAACCGGCGCATCAATTCGTCGACGGTGCCGCGCAGTTCGGCGCCCGACAGGGCCAGGGTCGGCGCCTGCTCACACAGCATGAACTGCCGCGCCAGCGCGGCCAGCGCCGGATCCGCGGCCGCCTGCGCGATCGTCGAATGGCCCGCCAGCGCACCGAGATACGCCAGCAGCATGTGGGTGCCGTTGAGCAGCCGCAGCTTTGCCAGCTCGTGATCGGTGACGTCGCCGACGAATTGGGCTCCGGCGGCCTCCCAGTGCGGGCGTTCGCCGTCGAATCCTCGATGGTCCAGGTGAGGAACGGCTCGGCCGAGACCGGCGTGCGATCGTCGATGCCGCCCAGCCAGTTTCGGGCCACGGCGGCATCGGCGGCGGTGCCGGGCTGCACGATCCGGTCCACCACGCTGCACGGGAACCGCACGTTGCGGGCGATCCAGTTGGCCAGCCGGTCGTCGGTCAGGGCCGCGAAATCGATGACCGCACCGCGCAATTGGTGCCCGTTGGCGGACAGGTTGTCGCAGCTGATCAGCACCGGCGGCACACCGCCGCGGCGCCGGACCTCGGCCAGCCCGGCCACCACCATGCCGATCGGCGTCCGTGGCCTACCCCGGCGGCGCAGGTCGCGCAGCACCCGGTCGCAGCCGGTGTCCAGGCGGCCGGTGACCGGGGAGACGCAGTAGCCGTCGGTGGTCACGGTGAGGGTCACGACGCGCACGCGGGGATCGGCGATGCGGCGGGCCACGCCGATCGGATCGGTGGGGGCGTGCACGGCCTCGGTGATCGTGCCGACCACCTCGGCACGCACCCGGCCGCCGTCGTTCAGCAGCGTCGTGTACAGGTTGTCCTGCGCCCGCAGCGCCGTGACCACGTCCGGGCGGGCCATGGCGACCGAGGCGATCCCCCAGCGTGGGTCACCGGTGGCCGCGATCGCGTGCTGGGTTGCCAGCGCCTGATGAGCGCGATGAAACGAGCCGCAGCCCAGATGCACGATGCCGGTGGCGAGACTGCCCGGGGCAAATTTCGGGCGCAGCACCTTGTCCGGAAGCCGCGGCAGATTTTCCGCGGACAACCGGGGAACAATGCCGGATGCGGAATAGTCGATGTCGGGTTCGGCGAGCGCGGTATTCAGTGGCACACGCATGCGCGGGCCTCCATGATGTCCGAAAACGGTGTACGTGAAGCGTCGAATCGTCACTGAATCGGTCGCATTTCAGACGGTAGGCCGGGCCAGGCGATATTTCGAGTCACGGGCAATCTTCGGGGCCGCGTTTTACATTCCGAACACATATCGGACACTCCGCAAATATGCCGTAAATTCGCATTTCACCGTGCGTATCGGCCCGCCGCCGATGCCGACAATCCGGTCGCCCCGGCGTTGCCCGTGACCTCGAGCACACCGGCGCGGCGCGCCGAGTCTGATTGCTCACGGATAACTGTATTGCCTAACGAGATGGCTATCCTGGACTCCGTGAGCTCAGCGACGACCCCCACCGGCAAGCGCACGATCGGGCTGATCTGGGCGCAGACCCGCGACCGCGTCATCGGGGCGGACGGCACGGTGCCCTGGAACATCCCGGAGGATCTCCAGCACTTCCAGGACATCATCGCCGGCCACACCGTCATCATGGGACGTAAGACGTGGGACGCGCTGCCGGAGCAGGCCCGGACCCATCCGGACCGGCGCACGATCGTCATCACCCACGATCCGCAGTGGTACGCGGCCGGTGCCGAGCGCGCCGGATCGATGGACGAGGCGCTGGCACTGTCCGATCCGGACGAGGTGTGGGTGATCGGGGGCGGCGAGACGTTCCGCGAGGCGCTGCCCTACGCGACGGTGATCTCGGTGACGGAGGTGAGCACCGACGTCGAGGGCGACGTCTACGCCCCCGACATCTCCGGCGACTTCATCATGGCCTTCACCACCGGCCTGGAAAGATCCACCAACGGCAAGGACTCCTACGTCTTCCGCAGCTACGCCCGCAAGTAGCGGGATCGAGGAGACGCTCAGAACCAGGTTCCGCTTGGGATCCACGAACCGCACCGGGCTCGACGGCGGCACGGTATCGCGCAACCGGGCCGTGCCCCGGGTCACCTCCACGCGCACGGCCGAGCAGGTACGGCTGGTGGTCAGGGCGGGGTCGGCGCTCTTGGGAGCTAGCATGTGGAGGACACCTCCGCTTATGCGAGACCAAGCGGAGAATCCATCCGTTCCAGTGGAGGATTCGTGGACGCACCGCCGACAGCGTCGCCGACGGGACGGCCGATGCGCGCCGACGCACGCCGCAACTACGAGCGCATCATCGACTGCGCGCGCGAGGCGTTCGCCGAGCACGGACCCGAGGCCCCGCTGGACGACATCGCCCGCCGCGCGGGCGTCGGACCGGGCACCCTCTACCGCCACTTCCCCCGGCGCGACGCGCTCATCGAGGCGGTCTACCGCTCCAGCATCGAGACGCTGGCCGCCCGCGCCTACGAGATGATCGAAACCCTCTCCCCCGCAGAGGCTTTGGAGCAGTGGTTCCGCATGCAGGTCGATTTCGTCATGGACAAGCGCAGCCTCGCGGCCACCCTGAAGGCCGCGATCGACCGCGGCTCGGAAACCTTCATGCTCTGCTCGACACTGATCACCGACGCGGCGGCGGCGGTACTGCGGACCGCCCGCGAGGCGGGACTGATCCGCGCCGACATCGAACCGCGAGACCTGTTGCGCTTGGGGCACGGCCTCGGCGTCGCGTGCGAGAACGCGCCCGACGCCGCGCCGCGGTTGATCGCGGTCACCCTCGCGGGGCTGCGCGCCGAGGTGTAACCGCGCACACAGGCGTTGCCAGCCGATAGCCATTTCTATTACAGTGGGACTGCAATAAGGCATTCGCCGGACAGGGGCTCGGCGAACATGCGCGCTCAGCAGCTTCCATGGCAATATCGAGTTGCTGATCGTTAACCCTTCCAATCCGCCGGGCAACTCGCACAGGATGGTGACAGTGGAGTCGATCGACCAGCAGCGCTCCGGCGCCGCCGAGATGTGGGGCAAGTTCCGCGCGATGGGCGGGGTCGGACACCTGATCGACGGCGCGGCCCCGGCCGTCGGGTTCCTCCTCGGATACGCGACGGTCAATGCCAAGATCGGCGTGCTGATCGCGCTGCTGATCGCCGTCGCGATCGGCGCGTTCCGGCTGCTGAAGGGTGATTCGGTCAAGGTCGTCGCGATCTCGGTGGCGGTGGTGGTGGTCTTCTCGCTGTTCGTCGGGATCACCGGCGAAGGGCGCGGCTTCTACCTGCCGGACCTGCTGATCTGCGCGGTCTGCGCGGCGGCCTTCGGGGTCACGCTGCTCACCGGCCGTCCGCTCACGCACTGGGCCTGCCGGCGCATCGGCCTCGAGCCCGCCGACGCGGCCGATCCCGCCGCCCGGGTGCGGCTGCACCGCCGGGTGACCCTGGCCTGGTTCCTGTTCTGGGCGGCGCACCTGGTGGTGATGGTGCCGCTGTATATCGCGAACAAGGTGGTGATGCTCGGCTCGGTGGCCCTGATCCTCGGCAAACCGGCGCTGGTGGTGATGATCGCGGCCACCTTCCTGTGGGTGCGCCGCTCGCTGCGGCAGCAACCGGCCCGGCCTACGGTCGCCTGATGACGACCTCCGACGACGAGAACGCCGAGATCGACTACCGCTTCACCCTGGCCAACGAGCGGACGTTCCTCGCCTGGATCCGGACCGCGCTGGGCCTGCTCGCCGGTGGCGTCGCGGTGCACACGCTGGTCCAGCCGTTCCATCACGCCGGACTGCGGCGGGCGCTGGCGCTGAGCTGCATCGTGCTGGCGGTGGTGCTGTGCGTGGGCGCGTACACCCACTGGCGCGATGTGCAGCGGCGGATGGAACGGGGCGAGCCGCTGGCCAACACGGTGCTGGTGCCGCTGGTCGCCGTGGGTATCGCGGCGGTGTCCGTGCTGGCCGCGGTGGCGGTGTTGTACCGATGAGCGCGCCCACGCTCGCCGCCGAGCGCACCGCGCTGGCCTGGCGCCGCACCGCCTTCGGGGCGATGGGCACGGCGGCCCTGTTCCTCCATGCGGCCATCGACAACGGCTGGCGCGGCGGGGCGACGGCACCGCTGGCGGCGGCGATCATGCTGCTGGTCGTCGCCGGTGTGAGTTTTCTGCGCAATCGCTCACTGCAACACGGTCATTGGGGCCACGGCGGGCAGGTCGTCGCGGTCACGACGGTGGCCACGATCACGGTCGCGCTGGTGGCGGCCGCGATCGCCGGTACCGATCCCCTTATCTAGCAAGCGTTTCCGATACGCGGTTCGCCGCCCGGCAGGAGGTAGTACGTGGGTACGACGACAGATCCCAGCAGCTACATCATCGAGCAGCAGCAGCGGACGACCGCGGAGCTGCCGTTCTCCGACACCACCGACCAAGCCGATGCGGACCGCGGATTCATCGCCGCGCTCGAGCCCGGCGTGGTGCACGACGCCGACGGAAATGTGGTGTGGGACAGCGACTCCTACTCCTTCCTACAGGGGAGCTGCCCGGCATCGGTGAATCCCAGCCTGTGGCGGCAGTCGGGGCTGGTGGTCAAGCAGGGCCTGTACGAGGTCACCGAGGGGATCTACCAGATCCGCGGACTGGACCTGTCGAATATGACGCTGGTCGAGGGCGAAACCGGTGTGCTCGTGATCGATCCGCTGATCTCGGCGGAAACCGCGCGGGCCGGGCTGGAGCTGTACCGCGCGCATCGCGGCGAGCGGCCGGTGACGGGGCTGATCTACACCCATTCGCACGTCGACCATTTCGGCGGGGCGCGCGGCGTCACCGACGTCGAGGATGTCGAGGCGGGTCGCTGCCCGGTGCTGGCCCCGGCGGGCTTCCTCGAACACGCCGTGGCCGAAAACGTCTACGCCGGAACGGCCATGGCCCGCCGCGCCGCCTACATGTACGGCGCCGCGTTGCCGCGCGGGCCGAGGGGACAGGTGGGCGCGGGCCTGGGCCAGACCACCTCGACCGGCACGGTCACCCTGATCGCCCCGACGCTGGACATCACGCACACCGGGCAGGAAGAGACCGTCGACGGCGTCCGTATCGTCTTCCAGATCACGCCGGGCACCGAGGCGCCCGCCGAGATGAACTTCCACTTCCCCGATCATCGCGCCCTGTGTATGGCCGAGAACGCCACGCACACGCTGCACAATCTGCTGACCCTGCGCGGCGCGCTGGTCCGCGACCCGCACGTCTGGTCGCAGTACCTGACCGAGGCAATCAACCTGTTCGCGCGGGACGCCGACGTGGTGTTCGCCTCCCACCACTGGCCGACCTGGGGCACCGACCGCGGCGTGGAATACCTTGCGCTGCAACGAGACCTGTACGCGTACCTGCACGACCAGACGCTGCGGCGGCTCAATCAGGGCTATGTGGGCGCCGAGATCGCCGAGACCATCCAGCTGCCGCCCGCCCTCGAGGCCGCCTGGCACACCCACGGGTACTACGGCTCGGTCAGCCACAATGTGAAGGCCATCTACCAGCGGTACATGGGCTGGTTCGACGGCAACCCCGCCCACCTGTGGGAGCACCCTCCGGTCGAATCCGCCAAGCGGCACGTGGAATTCATGGGCGGCGCCGACGAGGTGCTGCGCAAGGCGCGGATCGCCTACGACAACGGTGACTACCGCTGGGTCGCGCAGGTGGTCGACTACGTCGTGTTCGCCGACCCGGCCAACGAGGCGGCGAAAACACTGCAGGCCAGCACATTCGAGCAGCTCGGGTACGGCGCCGAGAACGGGACGTGGCGCAACTTCTATCTGATGGGCGCCTACGAGCTGCGCAACGGCGGCGTCGGCACGCCCACGAAGGCGAGTTCGCCGACGATGCTCGCCGAACTCACCGTCGAGCAGGTCTTCGACGCGCTGTCGCTGCGGCTCGACGGGCCCAAGGCGTGGCACGAAAAGGCCACCAGCGACTGGGTTTTCACCGACGAGAACCGCACCCGGCGGCTCGAACTGCGCAACGGTGTGCTGTTGCATTACGACCGCCGCGACGGCGACAGGCTGCCACCGGCCGAGGCCACCTTCACCCTGACCCGGGCCACCCTCATCGGGGTGCTGCTGGCGGGCCGGGACCTGCAGGCCGCGCTGCGGTCCGGGGCGATCACCATCGACGGTGACGCGCAGAGCTTCGTGCGACTGACCGCGCTGTTCGACGAGCCCGACCCGGATTTCGCCATCGTCACGCCCTGATCGTTCACGTCGCCCCCACCAGGAGGAATCATGTACAGGATCGTGCGGCGGACGACCGGCTGCGCGGCCGTGCTCGCGGCGTGCCTCGCGGCGACGGCGGTCGCGCAGGCCACGCCCGGGCTGCGGCTCAGCGCGTCGGACAATCTCGTCGTCAACTCGGGATTTCAGGACGGGCTGAGCGGATGGGACGGACACGTCTACAACGCGACGGTCGGCGCGTCGGGTGCCGCGGTGCACGACAGCGGCTACGTCGGCCAGGACGTCAGGGTCACCAGGGGCGCCACGTACGCATTCTCCGTGCGGGCCGGTGCCGCGGATCAGGGATCGGTGCTCGTCCTGGCGCTGGATTCGCGGTCCGGGGTCAACTATGTCAACCGCACGGTGATCTCGACGGCACCCCAGACCATCACCGGAACCTTCACCGCGACAGGCGATACGGCCTATATCGCCTGCCAGGCGACCGGCGGCCCCGGCGGCTGGTGCACCGATTTCAGCATCGTCGCCGCGCCGGGCGCCGCCCCCGCGTGCACCGGTTCGGCCGCCACCGGCTCGGCGAGCACCGGATCGGGGTGCCCGGCATCCGGCTCGTCGCGGTCGGCCCGCGACGAAATACCCACCGCCACACGCTGATCCCGGCTGCCCTACGGGCCGAACGAGAGCGGTTGCCGTGCGGCCACGATGCCGGGCAGCGGCGTAATGATCAAGTTGTGTTATTCCCCGCGCCGCAGCCTGTTCAGAAATGCCTGCGGCACAACGCCGTTCACCGCGTGGTCACCGAGTACCGCCGCCTTGTAGACGGCCGGGTTGTGGGAGGAGACCGTGCGGGCGTTGCGCCAGTGCCGATCCAGGCCCAGTCGCGTCTTCAGCGCGCTCGCGCTGCCCGCGTTGAAGAACTGCCAGGCCGCCGCACCGACCAGGTCGGTATTCGCCACCTGGGTCGCGGCCGAATCCAGCAGCGCCCGCTCCACGCGTGCCTGCGAGGGGTCGGCGTGAAAGGCGTCGAGGGTGTCGGCCAGCAGTAGCACGTTCGCCCGCGCCGTGTACGCCTTGCTCCGCACCTCACCCACGATCTGCAGCACCTGCGGATCCGCGGCCGGGTCCGGTGTGGACGCCAGCGGGTAGGAGCGGGTTCGGCCCCGGACCAGTCCGGCGAGGTCGTCGGCGACGGCGCGCGCGATCCCGGCCTGGGTGGCCGAGTGCACGAACTGATAGAAGGCCTCCATGTAGTCGTTCGTCAGCGAATTACGGTGGTGCAGCAGATATTCCGGGTCGACGCGCACGGATTCGAAGATCGCGGTGCCGCTGGCGGTCAGCCGCTGCCCGAAGCCGTCCCAGTCGTCTATGACGGTCACGCCCTCGCTGTGCCGCGCGACGATCGCCGACACGGGTTCGCCGTCCACGGACACCAGCACGTTGAGCCAGTCGGCGTACAGGCTGCCCGTGGTGTAGTACTTGCGGCCCGACAGCAGGTAGTGGTCGCCGTCGCGTGCGAGCGAGGTGGCCAGGGTCGTCAGGTTCGGGGTGGTCAGTTCGGCACCGGCGGGGCCGAAGAACGACCCGCCCGCCGCCGCGCGCAGCAGGGTGTCGCGCGCGGTGCCGGGCGCGGCGAAGCGCAGGATCTCGGTGAGCCCCAGGTGGCCGCGGAATATCTGCGCGAGATTCGAGTCGCCGGCGGCGATGTCGATGAGCGCCTCGGCCAGGTCACGTACCGAGGCGCCGGCGCCGCCGTGCTCGACCGGCACCCGCAATGCCCCGGTACCGGCGTTCAGCAGGTGCGACAGCTGCTCGGTGGGGAGCTTGTGCTCGGCCTCGCGATCGGCCGCCTCGTCGGCGAGGCCGGTCGCGACCGCGGCGATCGCATCCAGACGCTCCCGGACATCCGGATGGGTATCCCCCGCTGCGGCCATCGACACTCCGTTCCTCGGCGTACTCCGACCGCAGTATTCGAACCGCCGCCCCTACGGCACAACAGGTATGCGCTCAGGCTGGTCGAAATTGTTTACAGCCCAGCCGCTCTCCCGCACCATGACCTGCGGACCACTGGGGTCTTTCGCCATTTCTCCTCTACGAACGGACGTCATTCGAATGTCTGATGTCGTTGTACCGGCCGCATCGCCGTTTCGCCTCTCCGACGAGGTGCGCGAGGCGCTGGCCCTGGGGCGGCCGGTCGTCGCGCTCGAATCCAATGTGGTCGCGCACGGTTTCCGGCGGCCGGACAATATCGCGATCGCCCGCGAGGTCGAGCGGGCGGTGCGCGCCGGGGGCGCGGTGCCCGCCACGATCGCTGTCGTGGACGGCCGGATCGTGGTCGGCACCGACGACAGTGACCTCGAAAGACTCGGCACCGCAACGGAAGTCGACAAAGTGACCACCCGTGATATCGCGGTGACACTGGCACGCGGCGGCCTGGGCGCGACCTCGATCGCGGCGACCATGGCGATCGCCGATCAGGTCGGCATCGCGACGGTAGCCTCGGCCGGGCTGGGCGGGGTGCACCGCGGGGCGCAGACCACGATGGATATCTCCGCGGATCTCACGGAACTGGCCCGGACGCGGCTCATCGTGGTGTGCGCGGGCGTGAAGAAGATCCTCGACGCGGGCCTGACCCTGGAGTTCCTGGAGACGCAGGGCACTCCCGTGATCGGGTACCGGCATCGGGAGTTTCCCGCGTTCTATTGCAGGGAAAGCGGTTTCACCACGCAGGCGCGCATCGACGACCCGCACGAGATCGCCGAGATCGCGCGGCTGCACCGGCAGTTGGCCGGTTCGAGCTCGCTGCTGGTCACCCATCCCATTCCCGCCGAGGATGCGCTCGACGGCGATGTCATCGAGGCCGCGATCCAGCAGGCGCTGGCCCGCGCGGAGGCCGAACGCGTCACCGGTCCGGCGGTGACCACCTTCGTGCTGCGGGCCGTGGACGCGGCCACCGGCGGGAGCGCGGCCGCCGCCAATCGCGCGGTACTGATCAGCACCGCCGTCGCCGCGACGGAAATCGAAACCGCCCGTGCGGCTTTGGCGCGCGGCAAGGCCGCGGAGCCGGTCGGCACAGGACCGCGAGGAGGTCTGGATCATGTCCGCTGAAGCACCGCGCTCGGCCCTGCTGTTCGATCTGGACGGCACGCTGCTGGACACCCCGCGGGCGATCGCCGAGCAGATGTCGCTGGCGGTCGAGGCGGTGACCGGCACCCGGCCGTCGCTGGAGGACGCGCGTGCCCTGATCGGCGCGCCGCTCGAGAGCATGGCGGGGTCGCTGTCCGGTACCGCGCCGGATTCGCCTACCGCACAGGCCGTTTCGGCCGATTACCTGACGCGGTACCGGGAACTCATCGTCCCGAAGGCGGCCGATCTGTTGTTCCCGGGCGTACGCGGAGGGTTGGAGCGACTGGCCCGCAGCGGATTCGCGCTCGCCGTGGTCACCAGCAAGAAGCACCACAGTGCCGAGCTGATCCTGGAGGCAGCGGGCGTGCGCGAGCTGTTCGCGGCGGTGGTGGGCGAGGACGACGTGGACCATCCCAAACCGCATCGCGACAGCGCGGACGCGGCGCTGGCGGCGCTCGGCCTCGCGGACGCGGGACCCGGCGGGGCGGTCGTCGGCGACACCGCCGCGGATATCGGATTGGGCGCGGCCATCGGCACTTTCACCGTCGGCGTCACCTACGGGGTCTACTCGACGTACCAGATCACCGCGGCCGCACCGGATTTCGTGGCACACACCTTCGACGACGTCACGCGCACCGTTCTCCTCCGGATTGGAAAGTGAGCCCCAGCCCATGACCGCATGGACCCGACCGACCACCGAACCCGTGTCGCTGGACCGCTATCTGGGCGTCAACGTCTTCGAACTGCCCAAGCAGCCGGGGCTGATCGCCCTGCACACCGAGGCGCGCAGCGCCGACACCGGCCAGGAGCGTTTCGTCCGCACGACCGGGCGCATCATCCGGCTGCTGCTGGAGTCCGCGCTGTCGCACCTGGACCACCGGCCGCGCACCGTCACCACACCGACCGGCTTCACCTATGAGGGGCTCGAACCCGCGGCGCCCACGCTCTACGCGGTCTCGATTCCGCGCGCGGGCGATGCGCTGGAGGGCGGGCTGCGCGAGATCCGGCCCGACACCCGGTTCGGCAAGATCCTGATCCAGCGCGACCCCACGACCAAACAGCCCACCCTGTTCTACAGCAAGCTGCCCTCCGGCATCGCCGACGGCGAGGTGCTGCTGCTCGACCCCACCATCGCCACCGGCGGCACCCTGCTCACCGCGGTCAACGAGCTGATCGCCGCCGGGGTGGCCGAGGACCGGATCGTGGTGGTCAACGTGCTCACCTGCCCCGAGGCGCTGGCGACGGTGCTGACGCGACGGCCCGATCTGCGGATCGTCACCTCGCATATCGACCAGAGCCTCACCGACCAGGCGTTCATGCTGCCCGGCATCGGGGACTTCGGCGACCGCTTTCACGGCACGGTGGCGGGGGTCTGACGCATGGTGCACCTGCTCGACAGGCTGGCGGCTCACGTCCATCGACATCCCGCAGCCATTGCGTGCGTGTATGATTCACGTGCGCTGAGTTTCGACGAGCTGTCCCGCCGGGCCCGCGAGGGGGCCCGGGCACTGCGCGCGGCCGGTGTGTCGCCCGGCGATGTGGTCGGCGTATACCTCGAACCGTCGGTCGATCTGGTCGTCGCCGTCTGGGCCGTGCTGCACGCCGGGGCCGCGTATCTGCCACTGGCGGTGGACTATCCGGCCGAGCGCATCGCCTACATGGCCGCCGACAGCGAGGTGCACGTGGTGCTGACCGCCCCCGCGACCGACGCCCAGGCCCGCCGAATCCTGCCCGCGGGGGTGCGGACGCTGCGGGTGGGGGATCCCGGCCAAAAGCACGCCGGGAAAATGGAGGGTCACCGCTACGCCGGGAAAATGGAGGGTAATCACCGCAACACCGGGAAAGTCGAGGGTGATCATCCCAACACCGGGAAAGTCGAGGGTGATCACCCCAACACCGGGAAAGTCGAGGGTAGTCACTCCAACGCCGGGAAAGTTGAGGGTGATGGACATGCTGGGAAGATAGGGGGGCATCAGGCTGGCGCGGGGAAAGGTGCGGGTGATAAGGCTGGTGCTGGAGCGAAGGCTTATACCGTTTATACGTCTGGGACGACTGGTTCGCCCAAGGGGGTGGTTATCGGGCAGCGGGCGATTGTCAATCAGATGGATTGGGTGGGTGGGGAAATCGGGGTGGGGGCGGGGGCGCGGATTCTGCTGAAGACTCCCGTCAGCTTCGATGCCGCCCAGTGGGAGTTGCTGGCCAACGCCTGCGGGGCGACCGTTGTCGTCGCTCCGGCGGGCACGCATACCAGTCCCGAGGCGATCCTGGATCTCGTTGTCCGCGAGTCGATCACCGTGCTGCAATGCGTGCCGACGGTGTGGGCGGAACTGGTCGCGCTGCCCGAGATCGGCTCGGCCACCACGCTTCGGACGGTGGTGAGCGGGGGCGAGGCGCTGCCGTCCACGGTGGCCGAACGCCTGCGCGAAGCGCTCCCGCAACCACGCAAGATCAACCTGTACGGGCCCACCGAAACCGCCATCAACGCCACGTGGTTCGACTTCACCGCGGCCGATCTCACCGGCACACCGGTGGTGCCGATCGGGCGGGCGGTCGACGGGTGCCATACGGTCGTGGTCGACGGGTCCGGCCGCCCGGTCGAGACCGGGCAGACCGGCGAATTGCTCATCGGCGGAGTCCAATTGGCGGAGGGCTACCACAATCGCGCCGAGGCGACGGCCGAGCGCTTCGCCGAATCGACAGTCGGAGGCGTGCGCGAACGCCGTTACCGCACCGGCGATCTCGTGCGCCCGCGGGCCGACGGTGTGCTCGAGTTCGTCGGCCGCAACGACGAACAGGTGAAGGTGAACGGGCACCGGATCGAGACCACCGAGGTCCGGGTCTGGATCGAGGCGCACCACTGGGTCCGGTCGGCCGCGGTGGTGCCGTGGGTCTCCGAGCGCGGTGCGACGCAGCTGGCGGGCTTCATCGAACTGGACCCCGACGAGGCGCCGCTGATGGATCAGGGCCGCGCCGCGCGCCACCACCGGTCCAAGTCCACCCGCACCCAGGTCACCGCGCAATTGGCCGGGCTGGGGGCGCGGGAGTTCGCCGCCGCCCCCGATCTCGAATTGGCCGGTGCGCGACCCACGGCCGAACAAGTACGAAGGGTGTTCGCCCGCAAGACATATCGCACCTTCACCGATACCCCGGTCGGCCTGGACACGATGGAACGGCTGCTGCGGCGGTCGCCGATCCGCGGCCAGGGCCGGGTGGCGCCCACCGAGATCACCGCGCGGACACTCGGTACGCTCCTGCGCTGGTTCGGCCCGTTCCACAGCCCGGATCGCCTGCTGCCCAAATACTCCTACGCCTCGCCGGGCGCGCTCAACGCCACCCAGATCTATCTCGAGACCGACGGGCTACCGGGGCTGGCACCGGGCGTCTATTACTTCCATCCGCTGCGGCACGCGCTGTACCGGGTCGGGTCGGCCACTCGTCCCGGACTGCATCTGCACCTGGTCGGGCTGCCGCGTGTGATCGAATCGGTCTACGTCACCAACGTCCGCGAGGTGCTGCATTTCGAGGCGGGCCACCTGCTCGGGGTGCTCGACGAGGTGGCCGCCGACCACGGCTGGCACGTGCGCACCACCGCGGTCCGGGTCGTCGACGGCGTCGACGAAGGGGTGGTGACCGCGACCGTCGCCCTCGATACCCGCGCGCATCCGGCGAGCGCCGAACCATCGGTGCAGGCTTACGTCCAGGTGCACGGCGAGGCCGCCGACGACCGTCACGGACTGTACCGATTCACCTCCGCGGGAATGGAATTCGTGTCCGAGCGCAAGGTCGAGCGGCGGCATGTGATCGCCATCAATCAGCGCTCCTACGACCGGTCCACCGTCGCCGTCGCGCTCACCACGCCCGCCGACGCCGGATGGGACGGATTCACCGCCCTCGGGCGGGCACTGGCGCACCTGCAGCAGCTGGGGATCGAGGCCCGGGTCGGATTCATGTCGGCCGGATACTCCTCGCTCACCGGGCGGGATCTGCCCTCGGCCCGGCGGCTGTCCGACATCCTCACCGGCACACCGCAGCTGAGCTACTTCGCGCTGGCGGGCCACGTCACCGGCGACCAGCTGGCCTCGACCGGCATGGCCGAGGACGCGGTGCACATGCAGGGCCCGGAGGAACTGCTGAAGGACGATCTGCGAGCGGTACTGCCGCCGAACATGGTGCCGTCGACCATTCAGGTACTCGATCGAATCCCGCTGTCGCAGAACGGTAAACAGGACCGCGCGGCTCTGTCGCGACTCGCGGCCGAACTGAACCGGCGCGCGGACCGGCCCGCCGACCCGCCCATCGGTGAGCGGGAGATCCGGGTGGCCGGAATATGGTCGCGGACACTGGGTTACGAGCCGGTGTACCGCGGCGACGACTTCTTCGCGCAGGGCGGCAACTCGATGTCGGCGCTGCGGCTGATTCGCGCCCTCAACGACGAGCTGGGCACCGCGCTGCCGGTGCAGACGATCTTCCGGTCGCCGACCCCGGCCCAATTGGCCGCCGCGACAGTCGAGAACACGCCGCCGCGGGCGGCGCGCCTGCTGCGCCTGGCCGGAGCCGCGGAGACCGCGACGACGGTGCTGTGGCCGGGGCTCGGCGGCTATCCGATGAGCCTGCGCGCGCTGGCCCGGGAGCTGGCCCAGCACGGCCAGGTGGTGTACGGCATGCAGGCGCGCGGCCTCAACGCCGGGGAACGCCCGCACGACAGTCTCGACGACCTGATCGCCGACGACCTCGACGAGCTGCTGGCCGTCGCGCCTCCCGAACCACTGCGCCTGGTCGGGTACTCCTTCGGGGCCCGGGTGGCCGCGGAGGTGGCGCAGCGGCTGCTCGCCCGCGGGCACGACGTCGAGCAGCTGGTGCTCATCGCCCCGGGCTCGCCGGTGATCGTGTCCGCCGGGCCGGATACCGGCGAAATCGACTACGGCAACCGGTATTTCAAGCGCGTGCTGGGTTCGGTGTTCAGCGGCGGCACGGATCCGGAGTATCGGGCCGAACTCGACGCCCTGGGCAGCCGGGCGGAGTTCGTGGACCTGATCTCGGCGCGCGAGCCCGGATTCGCCCGGGATACGGTCGAGCGGATCGTGGCCGTGGTCGAGCACACCTATCGCTTCCGGCATCAGCCGATCGGGGTCGATCAGGAGCTGCTCGACCGCAGCGTGTATCTGCGGGCCCGCGGCGACGGTCCCGCATTCGCCGACGTCCCCGTCGCACCCCTGCGGCTGCGCGGCACGCCGGTGAGCAACCTGCCGTATCACCACTACGACATCGTGACCGCCGGGGCGCTCGATATCGCCGCGGCGGTGCTGGAACAGAGCATGAACCGGGAGTTGGTCTGATATGCCCCACGTGGAGATCTCGCACTTTCCCGCCGACCTGTCCGACGCCGCCGCGCGCCGGCTGGAATCCGACCTCGTCGCCGCGGTGACCCGGGCGTTCGGCGTCGCCGCGGGCGCCGTGTCGATCGGGCTCGAGGCCGTCGACAGGGAGCACTGGCAGGATCGGGTGTACGGCCCGTTGATCACCGGCCGCACCCCGGCTACGTCGCTGCTGCGCGCCCCGGGCTACTGATGGCCGGGCCACGCTCCGCTCCCCCGACGACCGGCCACCCCTCGACACCGATCGGTGTGGGACAGCTGGCCGTGCTGGTGGCGATCATTGCCGCGGTGGCGGTGAACCTGCGGCCCGGCATCGCCACGGTCGGGCCCGAATTGGAGGACATCACAGCGGATTTCGGGGCCGGGGCCCGTGCGGCGGGTGTCATCACCGCCCTGCCGGTGATCACCTTCGCCGTGGTGAGCCTGGCGGTGCCGCTGGTGCGGGGCCGAATCTCGGTGCGGGCCGGGCTGTTCGGGGCGCTCGCGGTGACCGGGGTGAGCCTGGCCGCCCGGCCCTGGGGTGGACTGTGGCTGTTCGTCCTCACCACCTTCACGGCCTGCCTCGGGGTCGGTCTGCTGGCCGTCCTGCTGCCCGCCGTCGTCCGCTCGATCGGCAATACCCGGGTCCTGGTGGCGACGTTCACCACCGCATTACAAGCCGGTGCCGCCATCGGATTCGCCACCGTCGTGCCGCTGTCGCACCTGTTCGGCGGCTGGCAGTGGGCCCTGGCCGTGTGGGCTGCGCTGGCCCCGCTCGGCATTGTCGCGCTCTGGCGCTCCCCCGCAACGGCCGCCGACAGCCCCGCCGCCGCGCCCGGCGATCGAGCAGCCGGAGGGCCCGGCTCCACGCCGACAGCCACCCCGGCCACGAAGCTCACGAACCCGGTCACGATCTTGCGGAACACCCGAACCGTCGGTCTCGCAGTGTTTTTCGGGCTGCAGGCGCTGGTGGCGTTCGTGGTGATGGGGTGGTTGCCGTCGGTGCTGCAGGATGCGGGGGTCAGCGCGTCGGCCGCCG
>NZ_JARWQD010000399.1 GCF_029869545.1 Nocardia wallacei
GGGGGCTTGCTTCTCTACTTCACGGGCGTAGGGGGGGTGATCCGCCGGGTGGTGGCGGGTGGTTTGGGTCATCTTGCCTCCGTGGTAGTTTGCTTTGTGGGGGTCTACCCCCGGTCCCACGCCGACAACCAGGCCACGCACACGCACGCCGACAACCAGGCCACGCACACACGCCGAGAACCAGGCGCGCACACGCACGCCGGGAAGTAAGGCAGGCGCGCCGGGGAGTAGGGGCGCAGACGCGTATGCCGGGATGTGGGCGTGGATGCGCGGGCTGGGGAATGGGCGTACGAGTATGTCGGGGAACACAGGCGGCACGTGGGCAACCGGGAGCAGAGCCGGGCATGCGGGCGGCGGGGGAAGAAAGCGAGCGCTGCGGCTAGGGACGGTGTGGGGCGCGTGGGTGGTGGCCGCCTGGTCCGTGTGGCGCGCTCTGCTACCCCACATCGATGCTTCAACCAGCCATCCCGACGGTGCTGGCGATGCGACCGCCACGGTTGGCGCGGGGTTCAGCGGAGTTGGGTGGTGGAGACTGGGAGGGCGGGGTCGGTGGCTACGGTCAGGGGGGAGGGCTTGGCGCCGCCGGATATTACGTGGGCGCCCAGGGCGGCGATCATGACGCCGTTGTCGGTGCACAGGCGGGGTTTGGGTACGCGCAGGGTCACGCCGGCTGCGGCGCAGCGTTCTTCGGCCATCGAACGGATGCGGGAATTGGCGGTGGCGCCGCCGCCGAGCACCAGCGTGTCCACGCCGACATCCTGGACGGCGCGGACGGCCTTGCGGGTGAGCACATCGGCGACCGACTCCTGGAACGATGCCGCGATATCCGGGATCGGCAGCTCGGTCCCCGCGCGCTGGGCGGCCTCGACGTAGCGGGCCACCGCGGTCTTCAGGCCCGAGAAGGAGAAGTCGTAGCGCGGATCCCGCGGGCCGGTCATGCCGCGCGGGAACATGATGGCGGTCGGATCACCGTGCGCCGCAGCGGCATCCAGCGCCGGTCCGCCCGGGAAGCCCAGGCCCAGCAGGCGCGCCACCTTGTCGAACGCCTCCCCCGCCGCATCATCGACCGTGCTGCCCAGCTCCACGATCGGCTCGGCCAGATCCGTGACCTGCAGCAGGTGGGTGTGACCGCCGGACACCAGCAGCGCCACGCACGGCGGCATCGGGCCGTGTTCGAGCGTATCCACTGCGACATGGCCGCCCAGATGATTCAGCGCGTAGAGCGGGATATCCCACGCCGCCGCATAGGCTTTGGCCGCCGCCACCCCCACCAGCAGCGCACCGGCCAGGCCGGGGCCGATGGTCACCGCGAGCGCGTCGGGCCTGGCCACCCCGGCGGCCGACAGCGCCCGGCGCATCGCCGGCACCACCGCCTCCAGGTGCGCGCGCGAGGCGATCTCCGGGACCACGCCGCCGAAGCGCGCGTGCTGGTCGACGCTGGAGGCGACCTCGTCGGCGAGCAGCTCGGCGCGGCCCTTGCCCTCCGTGCCGTCGGGATGCCACCGCACGATGCCGATTCCGGTTTCGTCACACGAGCTTTCGATGCCCATGACGATCATGACAGGACCTCTGAGTTGTGCGAGGTGCCCGGCCGCGGGAAGCCGGACACCGCCGGTCGGCGCATGGTGAACGCGTCGGCGCCGCTGGGCTGGTAGTAGTTCTTCCGCAATCCGATGATGTGGAAACCGTGCTTCTCGTAGAGCGCGATCGCCGGTGCGTTGTCCGTGCGCACCTCGAGAAATACCGGGCCGCCACGCTTTCCGGCCTCCGCCAGCAATGCCCGCAGCAGCAGAGTTCCGATGCCGCCGCGGTGGCAGGCCGGATCGACGCCGATGGTGTGCACCTCGGCCTCGGGATGCGCGGCGGGGCCCAGCAGGGCGATGCCCGCGTAGCCGACCATGCGCCCGGATTCGTCGCGGGCCACCAGATACCGGTTGTGCGCGCCCGCGAGTTCGGACTGGAACGCCACCTCCGGCCACGGATCATCCTCGGGGAACAGCAGTTTCTCCAGCTCGGCGCAGCGGGCGATGTCGGCCGGCCCCATCGGTTCGATCTCGACGGCCGGTAAATCGGGTGTACTCACGACACCGCCTGATAGCTGCGCTCGACCGCGTCGGGACGCCGCAGATACAGCGGAACCAGCGGCTCGGCCGTCGCGCCGGACAGCACCTCGGCGGCGGCGCAGCGCACCAGCCCGGCCGGGGACGGGGTCTCCACCGGCAGCACCGGCAGATCGAAAAAATCGACGTGCGAGGCGGATCCGGCGATCACGGTGGATTCGCGCGCGTCCAGTTCGGCGGGCTTGCACACGCCCGGACCAGCGATACGGCCGACCACGCGCGCGCCGGATCCGACGGCGGCGGGCCCGGCGAACTCCGCGTCCGGTACGGCGCGATAGCGGGCCCAGTACACCTCGCGGCGCCGGGCATCGGTGACCACGAGCAGTTCGGATTCGGCGGCCGTGGCGATCGTCTGCCCGCTGCCGCCGGTGATCTCGTGCCACGCGTCGGCGGCGATCGCATCGAGGCTGCAGACCCCGTACACCGGTAGTCCCAGCGCGTCGCCGAACGCCGCGGCGGTGGCCATGCCGACCCGCAGTCCGGTGAACGGCCCGGGGCCCACGCCGGCGACGACCGCGTCGAGATCGGACCGGGAACGGCCCGCGGCGTCGAGGCATTCGAGGATCTGCGGCGTCAGCACCTCGTTGTGGGCGCGCGCGTCCACGGTGACCCGGGTGGCCAGGGTGTGGATCCGCGGCGCTGTCTCCTGCCCGGAGGCGTCCAGCTCCACCAGGCCCGCTGTAACGGCAGGCGTCGCGGTGTCGACAGCAAGTACAAGCATGATTGGGTCAACGATACCGGTTGGTCACCTTCCGGACGGCACCCGTACCACCGCCTCAGGCCGGGCCGATCCACTCCCAGCTGGCCGTGCGGGTCTCCGATTCGGGTTCGCGGCGCAGCAGGACGCGCAGATGACGGTCGGCGAGATGTTCGACGACGCCGAGGCCCCATTCGACCACCACGACCGCATCGTCCAGGTCGGTGTCGAGGTCGAGCGCGTCCAGTTCGTCGAGGTCGCCGCCGAGCCGGTAGGCATCGACGTGCACCATGGCCACCGAGCCCGGCCGCGCCCCGGCGCGATGCTGGCGGGCGATGATGAAAGTCGGTGAGCTGACCCGGCCCTCGACACCGAGCCCGGCCGCGATGCCCCGGGTGAGCGCGGTCTTGCCCGCGCCCAGCGGACCGTCGAGCACCACCAGGTCACCGGCCCGCAGCTCCGCGGCCAGCTCCCGGCCCAGCGCCTCGGTGTCGGCGACCGTCGGCAGTGTGCGTTGCTCACCCACGGGCCGCCTCCCGCCCGTCGCGCTGAACGACGCCGAGCATCCCGCTGCGCAGCATCAGCCGATCCAGCGCCGCGTTGACCAGCTCCGGATATTGCAGATGCACCATGTGCGCGGCGTCGGTGACGCGGACCAGATCGGCATCGGGCAGCTGCTCGGCCAGCGCCCGGGAATTGCGGAACGGGATCACCCGGTCGTGTGCGCCGCCGAGCACCAGCGCGGGCCGCGGGGCGAGTGTCGGCAGTGCCGCCGATTCGTCGTGCAGCTCCAGGGCTTTCAGGAATTTCACGATGGTCTCGATCGGGGTGCGGTCGATCATCGACGTGGTGAACCGCGACAGCGTGGGACTCACGTCCCCGTGGAACGAACTCACGTGCAGGATCGGGGCGATCACGTGGCGGGCGGTGACCCGCCCTGCCTGCACCAGCGCGGGCGAGGTGTGCACCGCGACGCGGAAACCGTCGATCGCGGGATTGCGCAGCAGCTGGGTGACACCGGCGGCGGTGACCTCGGCGGCCGCGGTCGACAGCAGCGCCACCGCGCGCACCCGCTCGGCGAACAGCCGCGGGAACTGCGCGGCCGCGGCCAGAATCGCCATGCCGCCCATGGAATGTCCGACCAGCAGCAGCGGGCCGCTAGGTGCGCTGCGGGCGATCACGGCGGCCAGATCGCGGCCCAGCTGCGGCACGGTGCAGCTGTCCGTGCCCGGGGTCCCGGAGCGGCCGTGCCCGCGCAGATCGAAGAACACCATGCGAACCCTTGGGCCCCACAGTTTTTCGAGATCACGACGCTGAAAGTGGAACGATTCCATGCTGTTGCAGAAACCGTGCACGAAAACCACTGTGGCGGGGGCGTCTTCGGGACCGCACTCGCGAATCGCCAGCGGCACACCGTCGTCGGAGGTCGCCGTGACCGCCCGATCCCGGTCGAGCAGCGAGAAGTCCTCCTCGCGCAGGTCGTCGCGGCGGGCGGGCCAGCGCACCGAGGCGCCCATCCGGCGCAGCGCGTGCACCCCGGCCAGGGCGCCGATCACGCCGCCGGTCGCCAGGCCACCGCGCCACGCGGTGAACCGAAATCGGTGCGGCCGTTCGGATTTCATCAGGCACCCCCTCGCTCCGCGATATCGCTCAGATAGCGTCGCACGACCCGGCCGCGAGGGGAACAGACGATCTCGTAATGGATGGTGCCCAGCAGGTCGGCCCATCGCTGCGGATGCAGGGCGCCGGGGCCGAACAGCACCGCGCTGTCGCCCTCGCGCACACCGGCGGCGTTGTCGCCCAGGTCCACCACCAGCTGATCCATGCACACCCGGCCGATGTTCGGGTACAGCTCGTCACCGATGCCCACCGCGATGCGCCCGCCCAGCGGCCGGAACACACCGTCGGCATATCCGGCGGGGATCAGCGCGACCGTGGTGGCGTGCGGTGCGATCCATTCGTGGCCGTAGGAGACGCCCTCGCCCGCGGCGACGTGCTTCACCAGCGCCACCCGCGCCCGGAAGGTCATGGCCGGACGCAGGCCGAAGTCGGAGATCTCCGGGACCGGCGACAGCCCGTAGGCGGCGATGCCGGGGCGCACCATGTCGAACGCGAGGTCCGGGCGGGTCAGGGTGGCCGCGGAATTGGCCAGGTGCACCAGTTCGGGCTGCATACCGTGGTCCTTGGCGGCGGCGATGGCGTCGAGGAAGCGGTCGCGCTGGACATCGATCGCCGGATGCTGCGGCTCGTCCGCGCGGGCAAGGTGGGAGAAGATCGCCCGCAGGCGCACCACCCGCTCGTCGACCAGAGTCCGCAGCAGCGCGAGGACCTGCGGATATTCGGCATCGGAGACGCCGTTGCGGTTGAGTCCGGTGTCGACCTTGAGCGAGACGGTCGCGGTCGTGCCCGTGGCGCGGGCGGCCCGCTCCACCGCGCGCAGGTGCGCCGGCGACGACACTCCGATCTCGATATCGGCGGCGATGGCCGCGGCGTAGTCGGCGTCGGAGGTGTTGAGCCAGCTCAGGATCGGGGCCGTGATGCCACCGGCGCGCAGCTGCAACGCCTCGGCAATCGTGGTGACGCCGAGTTCGGCCGCGCCCGCGGCCAGCGCCGCCCGCCCGACCCGCACCGCGCCGTGGTTGTACCCGTCGGCCTTGACGACCACCATCACCGCGGCGTCCCCGGCATGCTCGGCCAGCACCCGCACGTTGTGCGCGATGGCGTCCAGATCGACGACGGTCTCCACCTGCGGGTCAGCACTACTCACGGTTCCGATCCTGCCATTCCCCCGAATCCGGGCGGCAGCGGCTACCCGCCAGGAAATCGTGCGTTCGGCCGGGGCACGGATTCCGGCCAAAAGCATGCCGGAACAAGGGGCAGCTGCGCTGCCGCGCGGCATTCGTGCCAGAACAAGGGGCAGGTCGCTGTCGCGCGGCATTCGTGCCAGAACAAGGGCAGGTCGCGGCCGCGCGGTATTGCGGTCGGTGCCTGGGCGTTTTCTCAGGCGGGTTCGGCGAGGGTGCGGAGCGTCTGGATGGCGGGGCGGATGTGGTCGAGGATGGGGCTCGCGGAGACCGGGGATCCGGCGGGGCCGTGCGCGTGGGCGGCGAGGTTGGCGGACAGGGCGTGGACGCGGGCCGCGGCGGCCGCCGCCCAGGACGGGTCGCGGCCCGCGGCCAGCAGGGCGCCGAGAATGCCCGAGAGCACATCGCCCGAGCCCGCGGTCGCGGCCCAGGAGCCGCCCGCCTCGTTGACCAGAACCTCCCGGCCCGGCGCCGCGACCAGCGTGGCGCGGCCCTTCAGCAGCACGGTGACCCGCCAGTCCTCGGCGAGCGCGCGCACCGCGGCCACCCGGTCCGGACCGGGTTCGCGGCCGGTGAGGCGGGCGAACTCCCCGGCGTGCGGGGTGAGCACCGTGGGCGCGCGACGGCCGGTGACCAGGGCGGGCTCGGCGGCCAGCAGCGTGAGGCCGTCGGCGTCCACCACCACCGGCAGGTCGGTGGCGAGGATCTCCGAAAGCCGTTCGCGGGCAGCGTCGTCGGTGCCCGCACCGGGACCGAATACCCAGGACTGCACGCGCCCGGTCTCCGAAATTTTCTGGGAGGCAATGACTTCCGGAAAGTGGGCGAGCACCTGCGCGGCGCCGGTCCCGGCGTAGCGGACCATGCCGGAGGTCGCGGCCACCGCTCCCCCGGTACACAGCACGGCCGCGCCCGGATAGGTCGCGCTACCGGCGCAGATTCCGGTGACGCCCTGGGTGTACTTGTCGTCCACCGGGCTCGGCACCGGCCACTGCGCACCGATCGAAGCCGGTTCCAGGGCAGCGAGATTCGGTTCCGGAAGCTCCAAACCGATGGGCACCAGCTCGATTCGGCCGCAGCGAGGCGCCGCCAGGGCGTGCACCGGTTTGTAGGCGCCGAAGGACACCGTCACATCGGCGCGCACCGCCGGACCGTCGACCGCGCCGGTATTCGGGTCGACGCCGCTGGGCAGATCCGCCGAGACGATCGGAACCTCCACCGCCGCCACCAGTTCGGCCGCGGCCGGGCGCAGCGCACCGCGACCCGAGATCCCCACGATCCCGTCGATCACCAGGTCCGGCGAGCCCAGATCGTCGCGGATCCGGCCGCCCGTACGCCGCAGCGCCGCAAGGCCTTCCGCATGCGCCCGCTCCGGCGACAGCAGCACCGCCGACACGGCGACGCCGCGGCGGCGCAGCATCGATCCGGCCCACAGCGCGTCGCCGCCGTTGTCGCCGGATCCGACCAGCAGGGTCACCGACCGCCCGGCGATACCTCCGGTCCGCTCCCGCAGCTCCGCGGCGACGATATCGGCCAGCCCGTAGGCCGCCCGCCGCATCGGCACCCCGTCGGCGACCCGCTCGAACAGCTCCGCCTCCGCCGCCCGGACCTCATCGACGGTGAAGTATCCGCGCATGGCCGATGGGGCCATTTCCGCCTCCTGCCCGCCCGCGACCGTGCGCGGGGCTCGATACCTTCGCCAACCCGCAACGACTGCAGAGTACGCCGGGCGGCGGTCCGTCGAGACCGCGCTCCGCACAGCTCGGTCGGGCATGTCGGCCGAACCGGATGGCGGGCTGTGGCGTGGTATCGGTATCGAGCTCGCAGCGCCACGGGAGGTCCCGATGCCCGTATCGAGACGACAGCGCAGCCACATTCGCGAGGGCGCACCGCCCCGGCGAGGCAGCATCGCCCACCTCGTTCGGCCGTGGTCGCGACCGCCACCGGAACCGTCGCGCGCGCAGGCGGCCGCGGCGAATCACCCGCTACTCCCGGGGGCTACGCTTGCCCGCATGTCGACTGGTTCATCGGGTGTTTCGTTCGTGCGCGTCCTGGTCACGGTGGTCGCGGCGACCGGAGTCCTGATGGCCGCCGGATGCGGGTCGGACGAGACGACCACGCAGCCGTCGACTACCACCGCCCCCGCTCCCACGACCACCGGAGCCCCGCAACCCACGACGTCCACGGTGCAGGTCGACAACATGAAATTCGCGCCGTCCACCCTCACCGTCCGGGTCGGCGACACGGTGACCTGGAAGTTCTCCGATTCGACACCGCACGCGGTGCAGGGCATCGGCGACACCGCCATGGGCATCAACAGCCCGATCTTCACCGAGGGCGAGTGGAGCCACACCTTCACCACCCCGGGCACCTACCGCTATCTGTGCCCCCTGCACCCCGAGATGCGCGGCACCGTCACAGTCCGGTAGGCCCGGCGCGACGGTGGAATCCGCCTCAGACCGGGCGGTATTCGCGGGTCCGGGCGCCCGTGGTGGGTGCGGTGTTGAGGGCCTGCACCGCGGCGACCAGCGGGGCCATTTCGGGGTCGGCGGCGGCCTGGCGCAGCGCTCCCGCCAAGGCGTCGTCGTAGGCGGGGCGGGCGCGATCGAGTAGTTCGATACCGGCCGGGGTGACATCGGTGTAGATGCCGCGGCGGTCGTCGGGGCACAGGTAGCGCTGCAGCAGGCCGCGGTCCTCGAGGCGGGTGACCAGGCGGGTGGCCGCGCTCTGGCTCAGCGCCACCGAATCCGCGACCTGGTTCATGCGCAGATGCCCGTTGGGACCGTCGTGCTGACGGCTGAGCACCACCAGCACCGAGTACTCGCGGACGCTCAGGTCGTGCGCCTGCAAGGCGCGTTCCAGATGTGCCTCGATCCGGTCGTGCAGCACCGACAGCGCGCACCAGCCATCGGCCAAACCGGTCAGGGCGGCATCCGCTGTCATGAGTTCCTCCTGGATGAGCGGGGCGTTGCGACCAGGATACCCACCCTGCGCAATAGCCCGCGCTTGCAATTAGTCAGCGTGTGCAATTATTGTCGACGCTCGTAATGGTCACACGCAAGACTTCGTGGAGGCTGCTTCCATGCCGCTCGCACTGCTCGCCCTGACGCTCGGGGCATTCGCCATCGGCACCACCGAATTCATCGTGGTCGGCCTGCTCCCGGGCATTGCCGACAGCTACTCCGTCTCCATCCCCACCGCCGGATGGCTGGTCACCGGCTACGCGCTGGGCGTGCTCGCCGGCGCGCCACTGATGACCGGGCTCGGCACCCGGGTCTCGCGCAAGCGCATGCTGCTGCTCAGCCTGCTGCTGTTGATCGGCGGAAACCTGCTGTCCGCGGCGGCGCCGACCTTCGGCCTGATGGTGACCGGCCGCATCGTCGCCTCGCTGGCGCACGGCGCGTTCTTCGGCATCGGGGCGGTCGTGGCCGGAACCCTGGTGCGGCCGGACCGCCGCGCGGGCGCGATCGCACTGATGTTCACCGGGCTCACCGTCGCCACCGTGATCGGCGTGCCGCTGAGCACCCTGCTCGGCGAGCAGATCAGCTGGCGGCTGGCCTTCACGCTGGTGGCGGCGGTCGGCGTGCTCGCATTCGCCGGTGTCCTCGCGCTGGTGCCCGATCAGCCCGCACCCCGCGACGCCCGGCTGCGCAACGAGCTGGCGGTCCTCGCCAATCCCCAGGTGCTGCTGGCGATGGCCATGACCGTGCTCGGCTTCGGCGGCGTATTCGCGGCGATCACCTATCTCGCGCCGATGATGATCGAGGTCACCGGGTTCGCGGACAGCTCCGTCACCTGGATCATGGCCCTGTTCGGGCTCGGGTTCCTCATCGGCAACCTGATCGGCGGCCGCTACGCCGACCGGCACCTGATGCCGATGCTGTACACCACGCTCGGTGCGCTGGCGGTCGTGCTGGGCCTGTTCACCCTCACCGCGCACGACAAGGTCGCCGCCGCCGTCACCGTCGTGCTCATCGGCGCCCTCGGCTTCGCCACCGTGCCGCCGCTGCAGAAGCGCGTGCTCGATCACGCCGCCAGCGCCCCCACCCTGGCGTCGGCGCTCAATATCGGCGCGTTCAACCTCGGCAATGCGCTGGCGGCATGGCTCGGCGGCCTGGTCATCGCGGCAGGATTCGGCTACACCGCACCCAACTGGGTCGGGGTGCTGCTATCCGGCAGCGCGCTGGGGCTGGCCGTACTGTCGGGCGTCCTGGAGCGGCGCGCGAACGCCCGAGCCGACGAGCCCGCCGAATCCCTTGTGGCGGTGGGGAGTTAGGGCGGATCCGCGAAGGGCCGGACCGGCAAACGCGATCGGTCCGGGCCCTCGCGGGCACCGGCGGCTGGACCGAACGCCGAGATCCGCAGCCGTCGCGGCCCACCCGCGCGGGAGAACCGGACCCGGCGGCCTTCCGAGCGCTCCGAGACCGCGGGCGGGCCGAATCGCCGCCTGGCGCAGCCGATTCCGGCTCGGGACGCGTCACGCACCGTCTGCGGGTAGCTCGCGCGCTCCTCCCTTGTCGGCGGACTGGGCCAGCAGAGCGTAGGCGCGCAGGGCCTTCGATAGTGGGCGGTTGCGGTCGCGGGGTCGGAAGCCGGATGCGGACTGCCGGTCGCTGCGTATTGCGAGTTCGTCCTGGGAGACATCCAATCGCAGTGTGCGCGTGGGGATGTCGATGTGGATCACATCGTCGTCGGCCACCAGCGCGATCACACCACCGGCCGCCGCCTCGGGCGAGACATGCCCGATGGACAGGCCGGAACTGCCGCCGGAGAAGCGGCCGTCGGTGACGATCGCGACGGACCCCGCCAGGCCCCGCCCCTTGAGATATGCGGTGGGATGCAGCATTTCCTGCATGCCCGGCCCACCGCGCGGCCCCTCGTACCGGATCACCAGCACATTTCCGGCCTGCACCCGACCCGACAGGATGGCATCGACTGCCTCCTCCTGCGATTCGGCCACCACCGCGCGGCCGGTGAAGGTGAGCAGGGTCTCAGGGACGCCCGCGGATTTCACCACCGCACCATCGGCCGCCAGGTTGCCGCGCAGCACGGCGAGCCCGCCGTCGGCCGAATACGCATGGGCCACATCGCGAATGCAGCCGCCCGCGGCATCCAGGTCCAGCGACTCCCAGCGCGCCGACTGCGAGAACGCGGTCGCCGACCGTGCGCCGCCGGGTGCGGCGTGGAACAACTCCACCGCCTCAGGAGCGGGGTCGGTCCCGCGCACATCCCATTCGGCCAGCCACCGATCCAGCGAATCGGCATGCACCGCATGCACATTCGGGTGCAGATGTCCGCCCCGGTGCAGCTCGCCCAGGATGGCCGGGATGCCGCCCGCGCGGTGCACGTCCTCCATGAGATAACTGCCGTTGGGCGCCACCTTGCACAGGCACGGCACCTGCCGGGACCGCTCCTCGATATCGCGCAGGGTGTAGTCGAGCTCGGCCTCGCGGGCCGCGGCCAGTAGATGCAGCACCGTATTGGTGGAGCCGCCCATCGCCAGATCCAGCGTCATGGCGTTGTCGAAGGCCGCGCGGGAGGCGATGGCGCGCGGCAGCATCGCCTCGTCGTCCTTGTCGTAGTAGCGGCGGGTGATGTCCATGACGGTGCGCCCGGCCCGCTCGTACAGGGCCCGGCGGGCGGTATGGGTCGCCAGCGTCGAACCGTTGCCCGGCAGCGCCAGCCCGAGCGCCTCGACCAGGCAGTTCATCGAGTTGGCGGTGAACATCCCGGCGCAGGAGCCGCAGGTGGGGCACGCGTTCTCCTCGATGCGGGCCAGATCCGCGTCGGAGACGGTGTCGTTGACGGCCTCGCTCATCGTGGTGATCAGGTCGAGCCTGCGCGCGGTGCCGTCGCTCAGCACGGTGCGGCCGCCCTCCATCGGCCCGCCGGAGACGAACACCGTGGGGATGTTCAGCCGCATCGCCGCCAGCAGCATGCCCGGGGTGATCTTGTCGCAGTTGGAGATGCAGACCAGCGCGTCGGCGCAGTGCGCCTGCACCATGTATTCGATCGAGTCGGCGATCAGGTCCCGCGACGGCAGCGAGTACAGCATGCCGCCGTGGCCCATGGCGATGCCGTCGTCGACGGCGATCGTGTTGAACTCCCGGGCGATGCCACCCGCCTCCCGGATCGCCTCGCCCACGATCCGGCCCACCGGCTGCAGGTGGGTATGTCCCGGAACGAACTCGGTGAAGCTGTTCGCCACGGCGACAACGGGTTTCACGCCGATATCGGCGCTGGGAACGCCGGAGGCACGCATCAGCGCGCGGGCACCGGCCATATTGCGTCCGTGGGTGACCGTCCGTGATCTCAGGTGAGGCATGGGGTCGATGCTGCCGACCCGCGACCCGTCCGCGAAGACGGCGCTTGTACTGGTAGTGGGACTACCAGTAGTTAGGCTGGTTCGGTGGGCACCGACAGCAGCGCGTCGCGGGGAAGGGCATGACCGCGGGCGGGTGGCACACGACCGGAGGCACACGCGGATGACGCACGCACAGGGCGACGACCCGTCCGGACCGGCGGGTGCGTCCGGCGGTCGGAGGCGGGCGGAGCTGGGCAGTTTCCTGCGCGCGCGGCGACGGCGACTCGACCCGACGGCGGTCGGGCTGCCCCCTGCCGGACCGCGCAGGCGGGGCGGGCTGCGGCGGGAGGAAGTGGCGACCCTGTCGGGCGTGAGCGCGACCTGGTACACGTGGCTGGAGCAGGGGCGCGATATCCAGCCGTCGCGTCAGGTGCTCGACGCGCTCGCCCGCACGCTGCGGCTGACCGGCACCGAGCACAGCTACATCCTGTCGCTCGCCGGATACGCGCCGTTGCACGAATCCGCCGACAGCACAACGGCTTCGGCGCCCGCGCAGGTGCAGCACCTACTGGACGCGCTGGACTTCCCCGCCTATGCCATCGCCCCCGACTGGCAGATCAGCGGCTGGAATCGCGCCTACGCCGGGCTGTATCCGAACGTGGCGACGGTCGCGCCGGAGGACCGCAACCTGCTGTGGCTGGTGTTCACCGACCCGTACGTGCACGATCTGCTGCCGGACTGGGAGATCACCAGCCGCCGCTTCTTGGCGGAGTTCCGCGCCGAGGCCGGTCCGCGGCTGGGCGATCTCGCGCACACCCCGGCGATCCAGCGGCTGCTCGAGGTCAGCCCGGAGTTCCGCGCGGGCTGGCACAGCCACGACATCGAGGGCTTCACCTCACGGGAGCGGGTGTTCCACCATCCCGAGCGCGGCGAGTTGCGCTACGAGCACCACCGCCTGGCTCCGGCCGATCATCCCGATCTGTATCTGGTGATCTATACGCCGGTTACCGAGCCGGTTCGAGATCAGTAGGCCGAGAAGACGTTGGCGATCGAGCCGTAGCGATTGGCCGCGTAGTTGCAGGCGGCGGCGATATTGGCGACCGGGTCGAAGATGTCCCACGACGTGCCCTCGACATGGAAGGCGGCGAAGGTGGGATCGATGACCTGCATCAGGCCCTTGGAGGGGATGCCCGCGGCGGCATTGGAGTCGTAGAGGTTGATGGCGGCCGGATTGCCGCCCGACTCCCGCATGATGTTGCGGTGGATGCTCTCGTAGTCGCCGGGGATGCCGTGCTGGCCCATGACGTAGAGCGCATTGCGGATCCAGCCGTCCAGATCATTCGAGAAGATCGGCGGCAGGAGCTGCGGCAGCGGCTGGGGCAACGGCTGGACGGCCTGCTGCTGGATCTGCTGGGCCGGGCCCTGCAGCTCCGGCGGCACCCCGGAGATCGGGGTTTCGGCGTGCGCCTGCAGCGGCGCGGCCACGACAGCGGCGAGGACGGTGAGCGGCAACAGTTTTCGTAAATGCATAGCGAAGTGGCTCCGACAGCGCGCGAGTACCGCGGCGCCTGCCCGCACGGGCCGGCGTCGTCGATGCGCTGTTTGTGTTGTTGTGGGAGTTGGGGATTCAGTTGTCCGCGACAGGGGCGGAGCCATAGCGGCGGGCATTCGCGGAAGCGTTCGTCACCGCACGCGGCAAACAGACTTGCGGTCTGTTTTCTGGCACATCACAGACTGATTGCGATAGGTGAACAGAATCTGAACTGAAGATGAACTGTGGGTTCTATTGTCCTGAGAGAATTTCTTCGAGCAGGACTTATAGAGGCGCTGGTCACAGTCGGGTGGAGGGGCGCGGTGGGTGTCCACATGCACGGCACGTTTGCCGGAGGGGTGCATGCGGATGTGCACCCGTCAGATCGGCGTATTACCACCCATTATTTCCGGCATGCTTTTGGCCGGAATCTCCGAGCCCCGCTCTACTCCACCGTGACCGACTTGGCCAGGTTTCGGGGCTTGTCGATGTCGTATCCGCGCGCCTGCGCCACCTCGGCGGCGAAGATCTGCAGCGGGACCGTCGACAGCAACGGCTGGAAAAGGGTTGGGGCGGCGGGGATTTCGATGAGATGGTCGGCGAACGGGCGCACCGTGTCGTCGCCCTCCTCGGCGATGACGATGGTGCGCGCACCCCGGGCCTGGATCTCGCGAATATTGCTCAGCAGCTTGGAGTGCAGCACCGCGCGGCCCTTGGGCGAGGGCATCACCACGATCACCGGCAGGCCCTCCTCGATCAGCGCGATCGGGCCGTGCTTGAGCTCGCCCGCGGCGAAGCCCTCGGCGTGCATGTACGCCAGCTCCTTGAGCTTGAGCGCCCCCTCCAGCGCCACCGGATAGCCGACGTGACGCCCGAGGAACAGCACCGTCGGCACATTCGCGAACTGCCGGGCGATCGAGCGCACCTGCGGCGCCGTCTCCAGCACCCGCTCGACGAGCTTCGGCATGGCCTCCAGCTCCCCGAACTCGCGCGCTACCTCGTCCGGGTACTTGGTGCCGCGGGCCTGCGCAAGGGCAAGGCCCACAAGGTAATTCGCGGTGATCTGGGCCAGGAACGCCTTGGTGGAGGCGACCCCGATCTCGGGGCCGGTGCGGGTGTAGAGCACGGCATCGGACTCCCGGGGGATCTGCGCGCCGTTGGTATTGCAGATGGCCAGCACGCGTGCCTTCTGCTCCTTGGCGTGCCGCACCGCCTCCAGGGTGTCGGCCGTCTCACCCGACTGCGAGATCGCCACCACCAGGGTGGAACGGTCCAAAACCGGGTCGCGGTAACGGAATTCGCTGGCCAGCTCCACCTCGACCGGCAGCCGCGTCCAGTGCTCGATCGCGTACTTGGCCAGCAGGCCCGCGTGGTACGAACTGCCGCAGGCGACCACGAACACCTTGTCGAATTCGCGCAGCTCCTGCTCGGCCAGGCGCTGCTCGTCGAGCATGATGCGGCCGTTGGCGAAATGCCCGATCAAGGTCTCGGCGACGCCCGCCGGCTGTTCCTCGATCTCCTTGAGCATGAAGTAGTCGTGGCCGCCCTTCTCGGCCGCGGCCAGATCCCAGTCGATGGTGAACGGGCGGGTGGGCACGCCGTCGTTGCCGTCGAAGTCGGTGACCGCATAGCTGTCGGCCGTGATCACGACGGCCTGGTCCTGGCCCAGTTCGACGGCCTCGCGGGTGTGCTCGATGAACGCGGTGACATCGGAGGCGATGAACATCTCTTCCTTGCCCACGCCCACCACGAGCGGGGTCGACCGGCGCGCGGCCACGATCGTGCCCGGATGGTCGCCGTGGGTGAAGACCAGCGTGAACGCGCCCTCGAGGCGGCGCAGCACGGCGAGCGCGCTGGCGACGAAATCGCCCGCGGTGGGGCCGGATGCGTAGGCCAGCGCCACCAGGTGCACCGCGACCTCGGTGTCGGTGTCGCTGCACAGCTCCACCCCGGCGTCCTCGAGTTCGCGGCGCAGCGGGGCGAAGTTCTCGATGATGCCGTTGTGCACCACCGCGACCTTGCCGGAGGCGTCGCGATGCGGGTGTGCGTTGCGGTCGGTGGGGGCGCCGTGCGTGGCCCAGCGGGTATGGCCCATGCCGGTGGTTCCGGCGAAGCGGTCGACGCCGGTCTCGGCCAGTTCGGCCTCCAGATTGGCCAGCCGGCCCGCCTTGCGTTCCACCGCGATGGTGCCCGCGCCGTCCAGGATCGCCACTCCGGCGGAGTCGTACCCCCTGTACTCCATGCGGCGCAGCGCGTCCACGACGACGCCGAGCGCGTCCCGGTACCCGACGTAGCCCACGATTCCGCACATGGTGTTCCAGCCTACTTGGGCCGGGCAGCGCGAGCGACGGGGCCGTCGAAGTCCCGGGGCCTGGCGAAACGCCGCAAGCGGGTCCGCATCGGTTAAGTTCGAGCACGTGTCGGCGTCTGTGAAATCGCTCCTGAGCACCCTCAGCACCCCCGGTCCGCACCGGGTCATGCGCGGCAACCTCGGCATCGCGGGGCAGCCGGGGGTGGTGTTCACCCCCGAGAAGGGCCTCAATCTGCCCGCGGTCGCGTTCGGCCACGGCTGGCTCGCCGGTGTCGGCAACTATCGAAAACTCTTGGAACACCTGGCTTCCTGGGGTTTCGTCGCGGCCGGGCCCGACACCGAGCGCGGCCCCATCCCGTCGCACCTGAACCTCGCGGCCGACCTGCTCACCACCCTCGACATCTGTGCGGGCGTGCGTCTGGGCAACGGTTCGATCAGCGTGCACCCCGACAAGCTCGCGCTGGCCGGTCACGGCATGGGCGCCGGCGCCGCGGTGATCGCCGCCGCCCAGCGCAAGGTGTCCGCCGTCGCGGCCCTGTTCCCCGCGCCCACGGCGCCCACCGCCGAGTCCCTGGCCCCCGAGATCGAGGCACCGGCCCTGATCCTGGCCGGTGAGGACATCGACTCCGTCGGCTCCAACGCCATTCCCCTCGCCGCGTCCTGGGGCGGTCCGATGGTGCTGCGCTCGGTGGACAAGGCCACGCACAACGGCATCGTCGAGGGTCGGCGGGCGCTGGCGGCGCTGGGCGCGGCCAAGTACGAGTCCAAGACGGATCGGACCGTGCGCGGGCTGCTGGTGGGGTATCTGAGCTATCAGCTCCTGGGCGACAAGACCTATAAGGCCTTCGCCGACCCCGAGGCCGCGATCGCGCACACGCGGGCGGTCGATCCGGAGGCGGTCGGTGAGGAGGAGCCGGAGAAGCCGTCGAAACTGCAACTGCTGCAGGCCGTTCAGATGCTGCGAAAGTAAGTTGCGCCCAGGGGTAGCCGTAATCGGTTGTGATGCATCCCACATGAAGGTCTCCGCATCGATTTCCGTGCGAGGCAACGGGCCTCGCAGGTAGGACCACTGGTTGCCGGTGAGCAGCAACCATGCTGGAATCTCAGATTCGATGGAACCGATCGCCTTGCTTCCGCGTCGGATTCTCTGAAGGACCCTTCTAGGAGCGAGGTGAGCACGGTGACGGGGGTGCAGTACGACCCGGACGCGATGCGGGCTACACAGCCGAAGTTCGCGGCGCTGGCGGACACCGTGAAGACCGCGCTGGCGGATCTGCGGCGGGTGATCGAGGCCGAGGGGGAATGCTGGGGCAGCGATGAGACCGGGCAGGCCTTCGCGAAGAACTACACGCCGGGCGTCACCGAGGGGACGGCGAACATCGAGAAGTTCGCGGGGGCGGTCACCGCGTTCGGGGACAAGATCGTCACGGCCGCGAACACCCTGCAGCAGTCCGAGCAGTCGCACACCGACTCGGTGAACCAGGTGCAGGCCTGATGGGGATCGAAATCCCGGACAGCCTGCAGTGGGTTGCCAAATGGGTGCTCGGCGCGGGTGATTGGCCCGAGGGCGACGAGACGGCGATGCGGCGCGTCGCCGATGGGTGGTCGAGCGCGGCGACCACCCTGAGCGGGCTGGACGACGAGGCCGGGCAGGTCATCGGCCAGGTCCTGGCCGCGATCGACACCGGCCAGACGCACGATGCGATCAGTCAGGCGTGGCAGCAGCTCGCGGGTAAGGAGGGCGCGCTGCAGGGCCTCGTCAAATACTGCGAGAAGCAGGCCGAACTCCTCGACGACGGCGCCAACGACATCGAGCACACGAAGCTGACCATCATCGCCACGATGATCATCACCGCGGCGCAGATGGCCTGGGCGTTCACCGGTGTGGGCGCCGGGGTCAGCGCGGCGGCGCGGGTGGCGGCGCAGGTATCCATCCGGATGGCCATCCGCCAGCTGATCCAGCGGATGCTGACGCGCGCCGCCGCCAAGGCGATTGCCCGGGCGGCCTTGCTGGAGGGGGCCAAGGGCGCGCTGGAGGAAGGCGGCGTCGACCTCGGTGCCCGGCTGGTCCAGGTGGCCAAGGGCGACCGCTCGATGGACAAGTTCGGGCTCGGCGAGGCGATCCAGTCCACGGTCGGCGGCGCCGTCGGCGGTGCGGTGGGCGGCGGGCTCGGCAAGAGCGGTATCGGGGAGGTCGCCGACGAGACCGCAGGCAGTGCCATCGGCCGCTTCGCCGGGAAGGCCGTGACCGAGACCGGCACCGAGCTGGCGTCCGACGTCGCCGGGCAGGCGGCCGCCTCCGGTTACGGCGCCGCATTCCTCGGCCAGGAGTTCAAGCTCGATCTCAGCGCCGACAGCCTCGCCAACGCCGGTGTCGGGGGCGTGCACAGCGCCGCGACGGACGGCGGTGGCGCACACTCCGATTCCGGCGGATCCCCGGATCCGGGCGGCAACACCGACACCGGCTCGAGCGGGACACCCGGCCCATCGGGCTCGCAGCCTGGGGGCACCGATTCCGGTTCCGGCGGCCAGCCGTCGGGCAACACCGGCGGCGGCCCCCAGCCGTCGGGCACACACAGCACCGGCGCGGGCGACAGCGGCACGGGAGTCCAGCCCGCAGGCTCGACAGGCACCCAGGCCGCGAACGCGACCGGCGGCGAATCCACCGGCGGCACAGGCACTTCCGGCAGCACGGGCAGCAGCCCCACCGGTGCCGGATTCGACAGCGGCACCGCCAACCCGACACCGGGCACTGGAAGCGATGGCAGCACAGGCAGTCAACCCTCGGGCTCCACAGGCGGCGGATTCGACAATGGCACCAGCAGCCCATCCGGGGCCGGTACAAGCAGCGGATTCGACAGTGGCACAGGCAATCAGCCATCGAGCAACAGCGGATTCGACGGAGGCACAGGCCCCCAGACATCGGGCCACACAAGCGGCGCAACCGACGGCGGCAGCACAAGCGTTCAATCGCCAGGTACCAGCGGCAGCACCCCAGGCACCGGAATCGATGGCGGCACCGGTGGTCATGCCTCGGGTTCGGCGAGCAGCGCCGGTGGTGGCGGAGTCGACGGTGGCACCGGCGGCCCATCCACGGCCGGTACCGGCAGCGGATTCGGCGGTGGCACAGGCAGTCAGCCATCGGGCGGCGGTACGCCCGGCAGTGGATTCGACGGTGGCACCGGTGGGCAGCCGACGGGCTCTGTCGGTGGCGGCGCGGGGCCTCACTCTGGCTCGGTAGCCGACAGCGGTGGCGCGGGCGTTCAATCACCGGGTACCCCCAGCGCCAGCGGCACGACCGGCACTCCCCCAAACTCCGCACCGAACAGCCCTTCGGCATCAGACGCCACTGCCAACTTCCCTGGCGCCCAACAGAATCCGCCGAGCGGAACCGGCACGACCCCATCCGGAACAGGCACCACTCCCTCCGGCAGCGGTCCCGCACCCTCCAGCGGCCCCGTCTCATCCGGCGGCAGCACCACCCCGCCAGGTAGCGATCCCACGCCCTCCAGCGGCAGCACCACCTCATCGGGCAGTGGTCCCACACCGTCCAGCAGCACCACCAACGCATCACCTAGCGACCCCGCGCCCTCCAGCGGTATCGCCCCCTCAGGTAGCGATCCCGCGCCTTCCAGCGGCAGCACCGCCTCGACCGGTAGCAGCCCTACTTCCGGGAACGGTTCCAGCCTCGACCTGCCATCGCCTGGCACAACTGCACCCAGCGCATCGAACACCGGCACCTCCGGGTTGGACCTACCACCGCATCAACCGGCCGGAATCACCCAAAACACCGCTCCGGGCGGAGACAACCCTTCGCAGGGGGCGACGGCCCGCACACCGGAGACCACCACCTCCAGCCTGGACCTGCCACCGCACCAACCAACCGGAACCGCCCACAGCAACACCCCCGGTGCAGACAGCCCTTCGCAAGGGGCCACGGCCCGCACACCGGAAACCAGCCCCGGGTCGGACCTCCCCGCACCACCCCGCGCATCGGACACTGGTGGTTCCAGCCTGGATCTACCGCCCAATCAGACCTCCGGAGCCACCGGCCATCCGCAGGGCACCAGCCAGGGCCTGGACCTGCCTCCGCAGGGCACCACGCCGTCCCGCCCGGACCAGCCGTCTTCCGGATCGAGTCTCGACCTCCCCACCCAAGACTCCGGCTCGACAACTCAGCACTCCGCCAACCAAGGCTCGGACCAGCCGCCGCACAACGCCGCGCCGCAGCAGAGTCGGCCCACAGGAACCTCGAGCCTGGATCTCCCCCCACACGAATCCGGTGCACCCAGCCCGCAGAATCTGACGAATCCGCAGAGCGGCCAACCACATTCGCCCCCGGCCACCACCGCCCAAGACACCGGCCCAACCTCCACCCACGCCAGCTCCACAGCCACCGACACGCCCCCAACCACCACACCCGGTTCCCCGGCAACGAGCGGGCTCGGTTCGCCGACCGGCGACGCCAGCCAACGCGCCAACGCGTCCAACCACATTCCACCAACGGACGCACCCAGCGCAGGAGCCCCGGGTCAGGCACGCTCGGATACCGCGACACCGCCATCTCGCCCCGACGCCGGACCGCAGCGTGCCGAAACCTCGGTCAAGCCAACCCGTTCCGATCCCGGACAACAGCTCCCGGAAACGCCCGTATCGTCGAATAAATCCCGAACCGGGCCACCCCGGGCCGAGCCCGGACGCCGTCCAGCTTCGACCACTTCCCCGCGCGATGGCGCCGCACACGAACGTAGCCCACAGGGCCCCCACGAGCGTGGCAGATCGGCCACGCAGCCACCGAGCGCGAACTCGGTGCCCTCGATGGAAGCCCCCGGGGGGTTGTTCTCTCGATTTCGGCCCGATCGCAGCGACAGCAACCAGCCCCCTCGGCAGGCGGATGACTCCTGGAGCGTATTCAGCCCAGAGACGACGAACTCCGGTCCACACCAAGCTCCTGTGGAGAGCCGCGCCTACTATGCCAACCCGCGGTTCCAGGACTCGGCGGCCGCGGCGGAGTATGCGCGCAAATACCCCGGCCGCCTGCGAGAGGCCGCCGAAATCCGTGCGGCGCAACAAGGCCAGCATCCCGCACTGACTCGCCTCAGCGACGCCGAGATCGCCGCGATCCGGCAGAACCAGGGCTACTACCTCAATGAACGCGTCAATGACGCCACGCGCGACGGGAACGCCGGTGAGCTCGAGGAGCTTGATGTCGAAATTCGGACCCTCGTCAGCGCCTACAACCAGTTGCCCGACCATCGAGGCGTGGTGTATCGGTCACTGCGAATCGATGATCCGGATGCACTCCGCCGGTTTCTCACCGACTATCAACCCGGTCGAACACCTCTCGACCGCGGTTTCGCCTCGTCGGATAAGGGAGCGTCGATCGCGGGCGGCAACATCGAACTCATCATCGACTCCCACTACGGGAAAGACATATCATGGGCGACCGGTCAACAGGACGAAGTCGTCTTCCCCCCAGGGAACAGATTCGAAGTCACGCGCGTCAGCGTGGACGATGACGGCAAATACGTCATCCGGCTCGTCGATTTAGGAAGGGATTCAGATGGCCATCAGTCCCGAGGAAATGAAACGGATCGCACGAGAGGTGATGGGTCCGACCATGAAGGCGGAGTTGGACGACCCGGAGAGCATGGCCGCGTCGGACCGGATGGACGCTCATCGGGCAGATCTGGAGGCGAAGGGCCGACGCCCGGCGACCGAGGATCAGATCAAGATCTGGCAAGCCTGGGGCGAGTCGGAGATCAAGCGGATCGAGCGGGAGCGTGGGGAGAGCACGGAGTAGATAGTTCGTCGGCACGAGAGGTCGGCATACCGCCCGAACCGCCGTACCGACACGGCTTCGACCCCCACTCCCAGAAGTACGTCGCGCGTTATAACGACGGTCGGTTGATAACGCCCGACCCGATGTACGGCGGCATGTACAGCCCCGAGATCCGCCGATACCAGCCGACCTGGGATGAGATCCAAACCGCCAAGGCATATCCGCCGGGCGAGAGCCCCGACGACATCCAGATCCGTCAGTATCAAGAGGCTCAGCGGGCACAAGCGGAGACAGCACGCACGGAAGGCAATGGCGCGCAGGATAATTCGCTGCCGCGCGACACTTCGAGTACCAGCAACACCGGAGCGGAAACTCCGGTCACCCACACTCCGACGTCCACGGCGTCCCCTTCGGATCCACAGCCCGACACGGCCTCGACGCCAAACCGATCGGATACTCCCACGCGCTGGGCTCACCAGGATCCCAACCACCACGTCAATGCCGCGCGCCTCCCCGACTGGTGGCCACAGCCGAACAATTCGGCAAGCCATGGGCCGGAACATAGTTCCGCGCCAACGCCTTCCACGTCACCAACGCAACGCTCGGAACTCAGGCCGGAGACCGCAGCACGGCCCGCACCGAGCGAACACCTCACTCGTGCACCCGAATCCACGCCTCCGGTAGACCCAGGACGGTGGCAGCGGCCGAACAACCCGATGCCACCACCTCATACTCCGGTCACTCCACAGCACCACGGCCAATCCAATTATTCGGCCCCGCCCCCGGTCCCGCGGCAGCCTCAGCAGGCTCCACCTGTCGCACCACACATGTATCCGGGACCGCAATATGCGCCGCATCCTCCGGTGCCTCCGACTCCGCTGCGTCACGCAGCCTCACCGCATAGACCGCACTCTCCGGAACCTTCCCCAGAGATGCAACGTGCGGCCAACGCTCGTCAGGCACGTGAGTCATATCGGAACTACCCACCGGAGAACGGCCGCACCACGCTGGTCACGACAGGTTCGAATACCTCCCCGGCATACGACGTACGCCGATACCCGAACGCTCCGGGCGGCCCTATCACAGTGGTCCGGGTGCGTGTCCACGTCACTGCCGACGGCCATGTCCCCCCGCATGTCGTCAATCAGCTGTGGGAGAACATGCAGTTGGCCTCCGATCTGGGGTTCAACCGCGGCCAACAGCTCCTGGGCGGCGACCGCATGCTTCTGGACATCGTCCACACCTCGGATGCGAGCGCGGCCGATATGCAGGTACATGTCGGAGACACGCCAGGCAGACCCAACTCGGTACACCCGAACACCGATATCGGCGATCTCGCCAACAACATTCGCGACCATCTCGGCTTGCCGCCGTCGGCCGATCCCGGCTTGAGCGCCGACGACATCCGACAACTCAGTAACGACATCGCACACGCAAACACCCCGACCGGATTCGACAATCCGTCCGACCTGAGGCGATTCGGCAGGCACAACCTGCAGGCTGTCGAGCGTGACGAGTACCAAGCCGCCGTCGAAGACGCGCTCCGTGACGGCAACCGGTTCCTCGTCGGCGCCGATCCGCGCTTCAATCCATATGGGCAGCTGGTCAACGACGGCGGCACGGGAGTCCAGGGACGTAGCAACAACTGCCTCGATTGTTCGCTCTCCGCGCTGGCATCCTTTTTCGGCATTCCGCAGGTCTCCGCACCACGATGGCCGGATGCAAGACTCGACGGAACCATCGACACACAGAGCGGCGAGGCCATCGGTCTCGACCGAGCCAGGCAATGGCTGGGCGGCGACCTCCAGAGCCTCGACAATGGGCAACCGATTCCGGCGCGGTTCAACGAGCTGCACAACCGTGTCGGCAGTATGGGCCCGGGATCCGCAGCCCTGGTCGTCAATCAATGGCAAGCGTGCGATCCGCAAACCGGACAGCCTCTGTTCAATCCGGATGGCTCGCCACGACCTGACGGCACGCACGCTACGGTGATCGTTTTCCCGCACGGCGCGAACAGTCCCGTATGGTGGGATCCCCAGGCCGGCACCATGTCGGATCACCCTCCGGCGCATATGGTCAACGGCTCCCTGAGCCTCTCTTACACGCCGATCCCTGCAACTCCCTCCACCACCAATCAAGGAGCACCCCATGGCGGAGTACCGCACCAGGGACCAAGTGGAGCAGTACCTGGCACAGATCCTCAATCCGGATCGTCAGTTCGATCTGTACCCGTTCGAGACGGGGTGGCTGTGCCAGGCGGTCCCCACGGCGGAGGAGACGGCGTCGGGACAGGCGATCGGCATGACGAACCTGGTGATCGACTCGCAGACGGGCGCGGTGATCGAGTACCCGAGCTGGAGCGGAAAGATGATCGCGGACGACTTCCGGGAAGCGAAGGCGACCGGGCGACCGCCGAAAGGGCGACAGATCTATCCACGTCAGTGGCGTCTGAACTTCCAACGCATCCAAGAGGACCCGGAGACGATCACGTATCGAGTGCAGGTGCAGTCGCAGGCACAACCTCCCGAACCGAACGCGGAATATCAGCTGACGATCAACAAGGGCACCCTCAACTACCAGGGAACCGGTCCGATGGCGGGGAACGTCCTCGCGTGGGCGGAACTGCAGAGTTCCCGGGACGGGACCTGGCCGGGCCAGGGGACGTTCGAGGTCTGAGCAATTCGGTACCGGGTTCCACCGGCGGCAGCACTTCCAACGCCTCCCGCCGCACGAACGACGGGGCGTCCGAGCCGGAACAGGCACCGTCCGGAACAGACCGCGGTGCAGCGGACGATGAATCCGACTCGGTTGCAAACGAGCCACCGGTAGATCCGCCCACTGATGAAGATAGCCTCGAAGGCTCGCCGAATGAACCGCGATTCCGGCAGGTCGATGTCGATGACCACGCGATTCAGCACTTGGCCGACATCCAGATCCAGGTCCGCCGCGCAGCGAACGTCGGCTGGAAAACGATGGGTGGTGCTCTCGAGTACAACATCGGCGAGCTGTCCGGTTCGTTTGCCGGTTTCAGCGGTCAGGCCGATATAGAGGAAAGGGTGCGCAATCGATCAGATTTGCCCGATATCGCACCCCCGACACAAGCCAATTCGATAATGCCCGATCCAATTCCGCCGAACGGGTTCCGACCGAACGATGCCGAAAACAACATGTTGGAGCATCTACACCGGATGCTGCAGGAGACATATCCCCTCGGACCCGATGGGACCAGCTCGGCATCAGGTAGAGTGACCCTGTTCTCCGAGCAGACACCCTGCGATTCCTGCCTGCCCACCATCAAGGCTTTTCAACGCATGTACCCAGGTCTGGAAATAGATGTCCTCTTCGTGACGCCGTATCCGCCCGTGCGGAAGGATCGGCCCACGCTGCAGACGCGAGAAGAACGTCATGGCCAGTAGAAGGGAGCACCCATGAGCTTCATGACCGACCTCGCCGAGCCGCTGATCCGCCGGGGGCTGGTCACACGAGATTCGGTGGAGGGTTGTACCGACGGTGAGATATCGGCGCTGATGCAGGCCCAGCACGTGACCCGGATACCTCAGTCCTATCGGGAGTTCTTGGCCTATGGTGGCAAGAATCCGTACTGGCTCACCCACACCGGCGAGTGGGATTACGACTGGTTGTTGGAGGCCAAGGATTTGGCCCGCGAAATCGCCGAAGATTACAATCACGACTTCGCGCAGTTCGAGGACAGCTTCATCTTCCAAACCCACCAAGGCTACATGTTCTACTATTTCCGCGCCGAGGATCTTTCGGCCACAGATCCGAATTTCTATATTTTCACAGGAAATGATCCCGTACGCGACAGTGGGCAATCGTTCACGCATTGGCTTTCGGAGCTGGCAGATTACCTACCCGAAGCAATCCGACTCCGCGAAGAGCTGGGTCTCCAGTAAACGCAGCAGATGCGAGACTGCCGTAGGTGCGGATACCAAGCAGGACGACATCGACTGCCTCGATGAGACCGACCGATACGATATGCGGGACCCCGCAAACCTGCTTGTGCGAGCAGCGCAAGATCGACGAGAAGATCGCTGCCGATATGGGAATCACGGTGGAGGAGCTCCATGCGATCGACCGGCGGGTCGCCGAGGATGTGCGGGCTCGCGATGCCGTTCCGCAGGAGGAGCGGACCATCGAGGACAACCCGAAGTTCACCAAGGGGTTCGGCCCGAACACTCCGGACAACACCATCCAGCCGGGCGAGGTCGCCGAGTACTCCCAGGGTCCCTTCATGCCGCCCGCCGCTCCCGGCGGCCCTGCCGGACCGGCACCGATTCCGCCGCGGGCGACCTATGACGGGTGGACTCGGCAGCCGGTGTTCTATTTTCCTGTCGTGCTGCGCGGGGAGTTGGTGGGTTATCTGTGGGCTTCGGTGACTCACGGTTCCGCCAGCTTCGTTCGCAAGCTTCGGATGAATGGTGCTGGGGCGCAGGCGGATCCGTTCGCCGATCCGTCGCTGTGGGCTACCGATGTGTGGGCGGAGCGGTTGGCCGCCGCCTACGCCCAGGGGGTCACCGCGCAGGACGCGGTGCGCGCGTGGGTGGGTGCGCCGGAAGATCCTCAGGGCGGCGGGATTCCGGCGGATGCCGCGGAGCATCGTGCCGAAAGCCTTGCCGCGCTGTACGAATTCGCGAATCCGGGTGGGCCGCCGCCGCCCGAACCGCTTGTTCAGGACGGGATGTACCCGGACGGCACACCGGTCGACCGTTCGCGGGGTTGGGGGCCGGTGGTGAGTTCGCCGGTGGTCAGGTACCCGACCGAGACCGGTGCCGGGGTGCGGTTCGCGCCCGTCTCCAAGGACGGCCGGGTCGTCGGTTACCTCTGGGCCTCGGTCGCGGACGATGCCGCCGACTATCTGCCCCGCGCCGGGGATCGCACCGGGGAAATCGCCGCCGGGACATGGCAACTCCGGCTCAGCCAGGCGCAGCGCGACGGGTTGACGCCCACCCAGGCATTGCAGCGCTGCAGGCAGCAGCCCGAGGACCACCTCGCGGGCGTGATCGGTTCGGACGCACCGGAAGGCGAGTTCGCCGACCTCGCACAGTTGAAAGACCTTGCCCGGCAGTAAGTTCCGGGCGCAGGGTCACTCCAGCCAGCTCTTGCGGCGGTAGTACGCGTCGTCCTCGTCCTCGTCGTCGACCGGCACGAAGGTCTGGTTGGCCTTGCGGGCCGCGGCGGCGCGGGCGATCGCGTCGCGCTGCTCGCGGGCCTCGGCCTCCTGCCGCTCCCGCTCTTCGGCCTCGGCGCGGGCTTCCTCTTCGGCCGCCCTCTCCTGCGCCCAGCGCTCCTGAAGCTGGCGTGACGTCTCGGCGGTCCGGCGATTGACTTCCTCGATTTCGTCCAGCAGGAGCCCCGTACGGCGACGGCTCTCCGCGGCAATGCGCTCGATCTCGGCTACGTAGTCCATGGACTGTCACCTCGTTGTTTCAGTGCTCACAGCGGACCGGCCTCGGCCAGTTCGGCACCGGTGCCGAACGGGTCCTCGGGTGGCCCCTGATGCGGTGGCGGGGCGGCGGCATCGGGCGACTGCTCGCCGTCGTTGCCGCGCCGCCCGGGTGGTGGTCCCGGCGGGATACTGCCGGGTGGGCCTTGCCGCTCGCCGCCGTCAGGCGCCCCAGCGGGAGGGTTCGGTCTCGGGTCGGCCGACTCTGCACCGCCCGGGACGGGAGCGCCTTCACCTCGAGACTCCGGCGCGCCGCCGGACTCGCCTTCACCGAGCTTCGGGGCGCCTGTGGCGTCTTCGCCCTCGCCGGGTTTCGAATCCTTTTCGCCAGGCCCGCCCTCGCCGGGCTTGCCTTCCCCTGTCTCGATAACCGGGTTGCCGTGCTCGTCCAGCTTGACGCTGAAGCTCTTTTCATCGCCGCCTTCCGACATCATCAGCTTCAACTCGCCGTTGGCACCCATCTCGAACTTCAGGTGCTTACCGGCAATGTCGAATTCGGCCGCCCTGCCCCCACCGGCGCCGCCCGCGGGATTCAGCGCTCCCTGGACGGCCTGCGTGATGCTGTCGACCCCTTGTTGGATCGTCGGTCCCAGCGCGGAAATCCCCTGTTGGACGGTCTGCGCGGCGGTACTCGCCAGCGGGCTGAGCGTGCTCGCCAGCGAAGCCAGACCGGTAAGCCCGGTGTCCGTCGTGCCCGCCGCCGTGGTTTGAGTCGGCGTGGTCGTTGTACTCGGGCCAGGAGGTCCGGGGGGCCCGGGAGGACCGGGCGGGCCCGGCTGGGAGGTGTCCTTCTGCTGGGACTCGGGCTTCTGGTACGGGTCGTCGTTGACCTTCTGCAGCGCTTCTTCTGCTTTTTTGAAGAAATTCTCGACGTCGAAATGACATGCGTTACAGACTCTGTCGAATATTTCGACCTTGGCCTTCACGTCGTTGTAGAACGGTCCGCGGACCCATTCCCAACATTTCGTGGCCATGTCGCTGTCGGACACCCCGGGGAATATTTTCCTCAGATGATCGATTCTTTGATCGCCGTCGAACGGATTCTTACCGGATCCCGAAATAGTTCGCGCCTTGGCAACCTGAACGATATCGTATACCTCGCTCGGATTCTTACCGTCGACGAGCCCCTTGGACGAGTCCCAGATATCCCTGACTACAATGGCCTTTCCCGCTATCGCGGTCTTGATTCCGGGGATAGCGGACTTGATGGTGACGAGGGCAGCACGGGAGGTGGTCCGGTCCTCGTTCGCCCGAGTGACGAGGTCTCGCATCATGTCCGTAGCGGCAGTTGCCGCTGCACCCTGCCAGATGGACGGAAGGGCTTGAACCTGGCCGTTCTGCAGCTCCCACTCGGTGTCCGCCGTCGACAGCGCGCGCTCGAGGCCGTCTGCGACATTGCTCAATGCGGTGAGATCCATACCGCGCTGCATATCGTACTTGGCGCACATATCGAGATATGAGGGGCCGGTTGTCTTCACGGCATCCAGGCAGAGTTCGAGGTATCGATCGAAATACTGAAGCCCCGGGGTGCCATGATCCAAGAGCGCCTTGACGTCACCCGAGTTCGCGAGATCTTCGACTGCACTCATGAGAGGCCATTCCTATCGATAACTGCTTCGGATTCCTGGTCCACGGCCATTTATTTCGCAGCGCCGGTGCTCGCCACCTTTTGGGCATTCGTGGCGTCGGTCGCGCCTATGATGACGACGCTCTGCCCCATTGCGTCGGCGAGAGCATCGGACGCTTCTTGCCATTGCAGTAGCCAGGATTCGATCCGGACCAGACCCTCGTTGATCTTCTTGCCGTGGTTGCCGTACTGCATTCCCGCTTGGGCTGCACCGAAGGTATGGGCTTGAATCCCTTTGGCCTGATTTCCTATCGCGCCCGCAGACTGCTTCAGCTTTCCGGCCAGGGCCGACAGTGCCCCGGAATCCACCACAACGCTGCCCGATGCCTGCCGTGCCGACTCCGTCACAGGTGATCTCCCCTCCTCGTCTGCGCCTGGCCGCCCGGACCGACCGAACTCCGTCCCGCCATACTCCCTTGGACGCACCGGAACCGGATCAGGTTCCCTGATCCGGTGATACCCGGTACCGGGAAACTACTCGGTACGCGGAGAAGACAGCAACTGGACGGCGCGCCTCCCTACTTCCCCAACTCCCCCTGGTCCGTCCGGACCCACTCGCTCGTCCCGTCGGGATGCTGGTGGAATTCCCACGCCGAGTACGCGCCGTCCTTGTCGAGGATGCTGACGTGGTCGGCGGTGCCGTCGTGGTCCATATCGGTCCACAGGTCGGTGCCGCCGGGACCCGCCACGGATTCGGTGTCGGGGATGCCGTCGGCGTCGATGTCCTGGGTGGGGTGGTGGAGTTCGACGGCGCCGAGGCCGCCTAGGTCGGAGTGCGCATCGACGTCCGGCAGGTTCATACCCGGCAGATCGTCCGATGTCATCATGTGCGGCTCCTCGAGGAACGTGCGGCGGATGTCGGTCCATCCTGACATCCGCCGGGCCCCCGGCGCACCCTCCTGTGGACAACCACACCGACGCGTTCCGGCCCGCGACCGTTGCCTGTGGATAACTACACGCCGGGCCGCGGGCGGCAACCGTTGCGCACCCGCAGCACCGCGGCCCGGGCTCAGTGCTGCTTCGGAATTACCAGCCACAGGATCAGGTAGAGGATGAACTGCGGGCCGGGAAGCAGGCAGGACAGGACGAACAACAGGCGCACGACGGTGGCGTTCCAGCCGAAGTATTCGGCGATACCGCCGCAGACACCGGCGATCCACTTGTTGTTGCGTGAGCGGGTGAAGCGGCGGGCAGGGACGGTCATGGTGTTCTCCTTCTCTCGTTCGCTACGCCTCCACTCTGCGCCGCCCCCGGCGCCCGCGGCATCGGGCTCGGGACCGATCGGCACCCTGATTTCTCCGGGGCCGGACTCAGGGTCGGACCCGGAGCACGGCAGACTTGATGCAATGAGCGCCACTCTGCACGCCCGCGGCCTGTCCGCCGGACACGGTGAGCGCACGCTGTTCACCGACCTGGACCTGATCCTCGCCCCGGGCGATGTGATCGGCCTGGTCGGGGTGAACGGTGCGGGCAAGTCGACCCTGCTGCGGATGCTGGCCGATCGCACCGCGCCGACCGGCGAGATCACGTTCAGCCCGCCCGACGCGACGATCGGATATCTCGCTCAGGAACCCGAGCGGGTGCCCGGCGAGACCGTGCTGCAGTTCCTCGCCCGGCGCACGGGAGTGGCTGCGGCGCAGGAGATCATGGATGCCGCCGCGGAGCGCCTCACCGCGGAACCCGAGGGTTCCACCGATGACTACACCCCCGCCCTGGAGCGCTGGCTGGCGCTCGGCGGCGCCGATCTGGATTCGCGGGCGGCCGAGGTGGCGGCGGACCTGGACCTGCTCGACAGCCTCCCGATGGGGCTGCGGACGCCGATGACCGCGCTGTCGGGTGGGCAGGCCGCGCGCGCCGGGCTGGCGTCGGTGTTGTTGTCGCGCTTCGACATTCTGCTGCTCGACGAGCCCACCAACGATCTGGATCTCGACGGCCTGGCGCGGCTGGAGCGGTTCGTCACCGGGGTCCGGGTGCCGCTGATGGTGATCAGCCACGACCGAGAGTTCCTGGCGCGCACGGTGAATCGAATCGTCGAACTGGATCTGGCGCAGCAGCAGGTGGGCGTCTACGACGGCGGCTACGAGGCCTTTCTGGCCGAACGCGAGACCGCCCGGCGGCACGCTCGGGAGGCATACGAAGAATACGCCGACACCAAGGCCGCCCTGCAGGCCCGCGCGGTCACGCAGCGCAACTGGATGGAACACGGTGTGCGCACCGCCCGCCGCCAGGCACGCGATCCGCGAAAGCTGGACTCCGACAAGATCGGCCGCAAGATGCGCGTCGAATCCACCGAGAAGCAGGCGTCGAAGATACGCCAGACGCAGCGGCGCATCGAGCGGCTCGAGGCGGTGGAGGAACCGCGCAAGGAATGGGAGCTGCGGATGACGATCGCCGCGGCACCGCGCAGCGGATCGGTGGTCGCCACCGTGTCCGACGCCACCGTCACCCGCGGCGAGTTCACGCTGGGACCGGTGACGGCACAGGTGGATTGGGGCGACCGGATCGTGCTGACCGGCGCCAACGGGTCCGGGAAGTCGACCCTGCTGGCGTTGCTGCTGGGAAAGATCCTGCCGGACAGCGGATCCGCGTCGCTCGGCTCGGGTGTGGCGATCGGCGAGGTGGATCAGGCGCGCGGCCTGTTCCGCGGAAGTGCCACGCTCGCCGACACTTTCAGCGCCGAGGTGCCCGAGTGGAACCAGGCCGATATGCGCACGCTGCTGGCGAAGTTCGGCCTGCGCGGCCCCCATGTGCTGCGCGCCAACGACACCCTGTCCCCGGGTGAGCGCACCCGCGCGGCGCTGGCGCTGCTGCAGGCGCGCGGCGTGAACCTGCTCGTCCTCGACGAACCCACCAACCACCTCGACCTGCCCGCCATCGAACAGCTCGAGCAGGCCGTCGAATCCTTCACAGGCACACTGCTGCTGGTCACCCACGATCGCCGCATGCTCGACAGCGTCCGCGCGACCAGGCGATGGCGGATGGACGGCGGCAGGCTCACGGAGGATCGCTGAATGCGGCGGACGAGGGGATGCTCATGGCGCGGATAGAGCTGGGCATCGACACCCGGATCACGCTGCTGATCACCGGGCTGCTGTTCCTGTGGGCGCTGGTGCTGGGCGCCTGGAAGTACCACGGGATCCGGACCTCGGACGAGGGCGCGGCGCACGTGTACGTCGATATCGCCCACCGCGCCGCGCTGATGTACAGCTTCGCCGGCGTTCTGCTGGCGGTGTTCGTGGCGCTCAGCGATTGGCCGACGGCCGTGAATCTCGCTGCGGCACTGGTGGTTCTGGCCTTCTTCGCCGGAGCGATCGCCACCTACTGCTGGCACGGCTGGCGGCGCGACACCACGAATCAGTTCCGCGGCGAGATCGGCTCACCGATCCGCTGGACGATGTTCGCGCTCATCGGCGGGGAGATCGGCGGGTTCCTCGTCCCCTTCACCGGTTTCGTGCACGCGCAGTTCTGACGACCCGTTCATCGGCTTGCGCCACACCAGCAAGTACCGCCAATAGACCAGCCGCCGTACCCGCGCGCCGGGGAGCAACTCCGCGGCCGTCCGCCGGGCCTCGCGGGTGGTCAGCGCCGGATCCAGCACGACCGGCATGGCGGGGTCGTCCGCGGCGGCGAACCAGCGGCCCCGGCCCAGCGTGCGCAGCACGAGGAACAGACCCGCGAGAATCCGCTGGCCGAGGATGGCGGCGAGCTCGAAAGGCCACTCGCGCCGGTCCTTTCGCGGCAGCACCACCGCCGCCAGCACGCCGCCCGGCCGCAACGCACGAGCCAGGACGGGCAGCGTCTCCTCCAGCGGAACGTGATGCAGCGCGGTGACCGACACGATCGCGTCGTACCCGTCGTCCGGCAGCTCCCAGTCCCGCACGTCGCCGAGAATGCAGCTGACGTTCCCGGGAACCGATCGCAGCGCCCGGTCGATCATGTCCGGCGAGCGATCCATCGCGTCCACGTGCTCGGCGTGCCGGGCGAGTTCCGCCGCGAACGCCCCCGCGCCGCAGCCGACGTCGAGTACCCGGCGGCACGGCCTCGGCAGCCGACGCAGGAGCAGCCGGTGATAGAACTCGTTGTGGCTCCAGGCGAATGCGTTCATCGGCGGATACGGAAGTCGATCTCGCTCATCCCCCGTGGATGGCGGTGATCAGCGTGCGATTGGCAATGGTGCGCGTGGTGACGATCTGGGTGAACGACTTGGGCGGCTCATCGGGCAGCTGCTGGGTCAGCCTGACCTCCCACTGCCCCTCCGTGGCGGCGCGGGTGATGTGCACGCAGTAGCGTGTCCCGACCGGCACCTGGTTGATGCCGCGCTGAATCTGTTCGGCCGCGGGCACATCGGCGGTGTCGGCGACCACGGCGCGGGCCGCGAAGCCGGAGCGCTGCACGTAATAGGCGCGTTCGAAGGCCAGGATGGCGTCGGGGCCGTTGCCGGTGCCGCCGGGATCGGTACCGGAGACGATATCGGCGGTGCGGCGCTGCTCGCACCCCTCCGCCGCGAAGGTGGCCGGTTGGGTGCTGCTCGCCGGTGGCGCCGTGGTGCGAGCCGGGACCGCTTGCACCGGTGTCGGTTTCGCTGCCGCGGCCGGGGTGCGATCGCGCGTGGTGTGGATGACGGTCAGCACGATCGAAACGATCACGACGCCCAGCCCGAGCATGATCAGCACCGCGACCAGTTTGTCGGCGCGCCGATTGTCCGGACGCCGCCGCCGCGGATGGCGCAGCCGCGGACCGGGATTGCCGCCCGATCGGTCGATGAGCTCCGGAATCAGGCCGGACTTGTCGCGCTCGGCGCCCTCGCCCTCATCGATGCCGGGCCCGATCCGGTCCGGCGGGCTCGGCTCGACGATCGGATCCCGTTGCGGCGCAACGGCAGGGTCCAGCCACTGCTCCCACTCGCCGGAGTGATACGACGGCCCGTCCGGCGGCGGTAGCGCGTCGACATCGATCTCGGGCGGGCGGCGCCGCCGGGGACCGGGGGCGCCCCGGCGCCCCCCCGTATACTAAGCACACCGCAAGCGCACCCAGGGCCGGGCCACCGACAAAAGATTTCACAACACCCCCTAACGATAGCCGGAGTAAGAAAGAATAAAAGCCCAAGAAGCACATAACGC
>NZ_JARWQD010000400.1 GCF_029869545.1 Nocardia wallacei
CCCCTCCCCTACCACACCCCCCCCCCCCCCCCCCCCCCCCTCCACCCCCCCCCCCCCCCCCCCCCCCCCCCCCCCCCCCCCCCCCCCCCCCCCCCCCCCCCCCCCCCCCCCCCCCCCCACCGCGATATGACGCTCCGGCTCAGCCGAGGCTGAAGGGCTGGCCCCACACCGTCACCCAGGTGATGACGTTGTCGGTCTCGACCTCCACGTTGACGAACGAGCGCGCCTGCGCGTAGCCACCGCAGCCACTCAGGCCGATGGTCGAGTCGGCCCAGGACACCGAGCCGCTGCTGCCCTTGAACTTGTTGCGCTTCTTGTGCGACTCGTTGCCGAAGTCGTCCGCCTGCTCGAGGTCGAGGATGTAGAACGACTGCGCCTGGCCGGGTCCGAGGGTCAGGTCGCCGCCACCGGAACCCTTGATGGACGGGGTGACATTGCCTTCGCTGTCCCACTCGGCGCCGGCCTCGGGCCCGCCGTTGACGCCGCCGCCGTCGATGTTGACCTGGCAGCCCACGACATAGCCGGGGAAGATCGAGCCACCGGTGGCGGTGGTGTCACCGGAGATGTCGACGTGGGCGGTGCCGGAGACCCAGGCGTTGCGGTGCACCGGGGTCGAGCCCATCGACGGGTTGATGTTCGCCGACTCGCCGTCGACATAGACGTGCACCACGGTGCCATCGGACAGGGTCTTGGTGAGATCGGCGCCCGGCAGCGGCACGAACGTGTCGGCATTGGCGGCACCGGTGGAGAACAGGCCCAGGGCGGCGGTGGCGACAGCGCCGATACCGGCCGCGCGAACCACGGACTTTCGAATGTTCATAATGTGATCCCTCGAGGGTGAATCGCTTTACGCGGGAATGAGTTTGGCGGAATCGACAGCGTCAGCCGATGGAGAACGGCTGCCCGTAGAGGGTGGTCTTCGAGTAGTGGTTACCGACGACCTCGACCACGGTGTACGAACGCGCCTGGGCATAGCCCGCGCAATTCTGGATCTGGATCTCCGCATCCTGGTACTCGACCGAGTACCGACCGGGCTTGGTGATGTCCTTGTAGTCGATCTGGACGAACTTGACCTCACCGGGTCCGAGCTCCAGGCCGATGGAACCGCCGATGCTCGCGTCGGTCATGCTGATCCCGCCGGAGATACCGGCCGAGATCGCATCGGAACCGATGTTGACCTGGCAGCCGACGATGTAGCCGGTGTTGACCTGCGACGTTCCGTGCGTGGACGAGTTGTTGGTTCCCGGCGAATTCAGCGGGCCGTTGTTCGGGCCGACCTCCGCTTCCGGTGCGTTGGGCACATCGGCGAAGGCGTTACCCGACACCCATACGGTGCGCCCGGCGCCGTTGGCCGCCAGCGACGGTGAGATGGTTGCGTGCTCTCCGGTGCGGGTGATCACAACGCCGTTGGGACCCGCCTTCTGGCCGTCCGGCAACGGCACGAAGGTGTCGGCGTTGGCAGCACCGGTGGAGAACAGGCCGATGGCCACGGCTGCGGCCGCGCCGATACCCGCGAAACGGGCACCTCGCCGCAGACCGATGGTGCGGTTCTCGCTCATACTTCCCCTCATCAGGTTTTCTTACGTCAGCCTCGACCATCGAGGCTGAAAAGCGGTCCTTTCAGGCCCAGCTCAGTTTGTCGCTGGTTTGTTGCCGCCGTGTAACCGACGACGAACTTCCGGCAACGACAACCAACGGTCGGGACCGGGCTATGTCCCGCTGAGGTCGGCGCCGGCACGCCTTCCTCAAGCCGTTGGGAACCGCAGGTGGAGCAGCCCAAAGTTGGACATTAAACGCACCGGCGAGCGCGTGACAACGTAAGGCCCCGTAAAGGGGGTGTGATCTGGATCACACTACACCGGGCAACGCATCACGATTTACGCATAAATGCTGTGAGTGCTCGGATTCGAGCGGATTACGCTGCGATGGCGCATCTGAGCCGTCGTAATAGCTCCGTAATACACGGAGTCAGCCGTGATGAGGGGGTACCTGCGACCGCAACCAGTCGTCCGAGGAGACCGGTCGCTCGCCGTCGGGTCCGCGCTCGTCACTGGTTGTTTGCGGGAGGGTCTCGCCGAAGATGCGCGCGAGCCGGGCGGCCTCGGCCGCGGAACGCGAACGGCCCCGGGCCGGGCCGTCGGAACGGCGCGGACTCGGGGCCGGGTGCTCCTCGCGCGGCGTGTCCTTCACTCTTCCAATCCGGACAGTTCGTTGATGACCCGCGACACCAGCGGGCCCAGGGTGGCCATGCCGTCGCGGACGGCGGCGCGGGTACCGGGCAGGTTGACCACCAGCGTGCTGCCGGACACCCCGGCCAGGCCGCGAGACAGTCCGGCATCGAGCGAACCGGCGGCCAGCCCCGAGGAGCGCAGCGCCTCACAGATACCCGGCAGCTCGCGGTCGAGCACCTCGGAGGTGGCCTCCGGGGTGACGTCGCGCGGGGACATGCCGGTGCCGCCGACCGAGATCACCAGATCGACGCCCCCGATGACCGCGGTGTTGAGCGCGTTGCGAATCTCGACCTCGTCCATGGCCACCGAGACCGTGGCATCGACCAGGAATCCGGCCTCGGACAGCAGCTCGGTCACCAACGGCCCCAACGAATCCACCCCGCCGTGCGCGGTTCGGTCGTCGACGACCACGACAAGGGCACGGCCGGCGACAGCGGCATCGATTTCCATGTTGCTCACCGTAGCGTCCACCGCCGACATCGGCGCAGTGTCCCCTGGCCCGGGGCGGCGGTCGGCCAGCACGGTGACCGGGCGCGGGCGGTCGATCATCGGGGGGCTCCGTCCGCGGGTGCGGCGGCGAGGGTCACCTCGACCGTCTTCGAGTTCTGGCCCCTGTCGTCGGTATAGGTGATCTTCACCTTGTCGCCGGGCTGGTACGAGCGGATCGTGGCGACCAACGCATTACCGGAGTCGATGACCTGATCGTTGACCCTGGTAACAAGTGCGCCGGGCGGGATTCCCGCCTTGGCGGCGGGGCTGTCCGGAGCCACATCCTGTATCCGGGCACCATTCGCATCCTCGGCCCGCGACACCGTCGCGCCCAGCTGCGCATAGGTGGCATGCCCCGTCTTGATCAACTGGTCGGCCACGCGCCGAGCCTGATCGACCGGTATGGCGAAGCCCAGACCGATCGACCCGCTCTGCTGTCCGGTGAGTTCCGAGGAACCCAGCGTGGCGATCGCGGTGTTGATCCCGATCAGGTTCCCGTTCATGTCAACCAGTGCGCCGCCGGAGTTGCCCGGGTTGATCGGGGCATCGGTCTGGACCGCGGAGATCACCGAGCCCTTCGTCCCGCTGCCACCCTCCTCACCGCCGGTGGACACCGGCCGGTTCAGCGCCGAGACGATGCCGGTGGTCACGGTGCCCGCGAGCCCGAGCGGGGAGCCGATCGCCACGACCGACTGTCCGACCTGAAGGTTCTGCGAGGACCCCAGTTCGATCGGGGTCAGGCCGTTCTTCTCGGCCTTGATGACGGCCAGATCCGAGACCGGGTCGAGCCCGACGACGGTCGCGGGAGCGACGCTGCCGTCGCTGAACTGCACCTGGATCTTGGCGTTCGGGCCCGCTCCGCTGGCGACGTGGTTGTTGGTGAGGATCGTCCCGTCGGAGGTCAGCACCACCCCCGAACCCTCACCCTCGGCGCGGGCTCCGGCGACCCGGATCATCACAACGCTGGGCACCACCTTCTGCGCCACCGCGGGGACGGTCCCGGCGGGCGCGTTGGCAGCGGGCTGACCCGCCTTGGGCGGCGGCGCATTGAGCGCGTTCGTCGTGACCGAGCCGTTGTCGTCCGAACCGGTCACGAGCGCACCGACCGCCCCGCCGATCCCGCCACTCACCAACGCCAGCACGACAGCGCCCGCCACCAGACCGGTGCGACCGCGACGCGGCGCCGCGGCCGGGTACCCGGCGACCGGCTGCCCGGGCTCCCCCGGCGCCCCGTAACCCTGCGGGTAGGGCGGAATGGGCGCGGTGTGGTGGGCGCCCGGATCGGACGGGTAGGCCGCATGCTGCGCGGTCACCGGCTCGGTCGGCTGTCCGCCGGGCTGCGCATACGGCGACTGCAATGTGGGAGCACCGTGCGGGGGCACCGAGGGATTGGACTGCGCCTCACCAGATTGCGGCTCGCCAGAATGCGCCTCACCGGGCTGCGGCTGACCGGGCTGCGGCTGGCCGGGCTGCGGCTGGCCGGGCTGCGGCGCCCAGGGCTGGTTTGCCTGCGGCGCACCGGGATAGGGCTGATTCGGCTGTGGTTCGTCGGGCACGGCTGTCGGGAACTCCTCGGTCGGCTGTCGACCCGGTGCTTCGGGGTGCGAGCCCGGGCCGGGCGGCGCCTCGGCCGACTCGTCCCGCCTGTCCTTCGAATCCTCGGTCATTTCTCTCGTTTCTCCTCGAGTCTGTCGACCAGCTTGGTGACAAGGACTGAGAGCGGACTGAGACCGCGCTATCAGTTCTCCGTGAGAGCGGATGCGGCGCCCTCACCCGGCAGCACGATGCGGATCAGCGCGCCGCCGCGATCGGACGTGTCGATTGTGATCGTTCCGCCGTGCTTAGTCACGACTTGCTTGACGATGGCGAGTCCCAGGCCGGATCCGGGCATCGAGCGCGAGGCGGTGGTTCGGTAGAAGCGTTCGAATACCAGCTCGCGCTCGTTGGGTGGGATTCCGGGGCCCGCGTCGTCGACGGTGAATTCCAGTAGGCCCGGACCGGTTTCGCGCATTGCGACGCGCACCTGCGCCCCGGCCGGACTCCATTTCGCGGCATTGTCGAGCACATTGAGAATTGCGCGCTCCAATCCCGCCTCGTGTCCATAGACGAACCATGGGCGCAGTTCGGCGGCGAATTCGATGCCGGTGCGGCGGCGTCGCGCGCGTTCCAGGGCTCGCTCGGCCACCTCACCGAGGTCGACACGCTCGTAGACGGTCTCGGGGGCGTCCTCCCGGGCCAAATCCACCAGATCGCCGACCAGCGTGGACAATTCCTCGATCTGGGCCATCACGTCGGCACGCAGCTCGGCCATATCTTTCTCGGGGATCGGCGGGGCCCCCGGACGCTGCGAGGCGATCAGCAGTTCCATGTTGGTACGCAGCGATGTCAGCGGGGTACGCAGCTCGTGCCCGGCGTCGGCGACCAGTCGGCGTTGTCGTTCGCGGGATTCCGCGAGGGCACGCAGCATGGTGTTGAAGCTCTCGGTGAGCCGGGCCAATTCGTCGTCACCGGTGACCGGGATGGGGGTCAGGTCGTCGGTGCGGGCCACCCGCTCGGTGGCCGAGGTCAGCCTGGCGATCGGACGCAATCCGGTGCGGCCCACCGTCGTTCCGGCCGCGGCCGCCAGCACGACACCACAGCCGCCGATGACGAACAGCAGCAGCGCGAGCCGATCGAGGATCTCCTTGGTCGGTTGCAGCGATCGCGAAATCACCAGGGTGCTACCGGCTTTCGTGCGTTGCGCAAGAACCCGCTGGTTCCCGACGGTGCGCAACGAGTCATGCGAACGACCGTTCGCCACCGCCCACTCCGCCGCCGCGACCGGAGGATCCAGCGGTTGCGGTGGCCGCCAGGGGTCCTCCGCCCCCGGATAGATGATCGCGATGCCGAGATCGTTGGAGTACAGGCTGCTGAGGCCGACGATGACCTGGAACCCCTGCAGGTCGATATCGGCGCTGATCATGATGTCGGCGCGCGACCGCAGTTGGTTGTCGACGTCGGCGTACAGCGCGCGGGCCACCATGGCGTAGGCCGCGATCGAGGTCACCGCGACCGCGACCGCCACGACCGAGGCGGCCAGCAGGGTCACCCGCCAGCGCAGCGAGACCGATCGGGTCAGCGGCATGGGCGGGCGCATCTCGTGCGCCTGGACCCGCGGCCGCAGACCGGCGACGACCGGCTGACGCGGAACTGTCCTTCCCACAATTACGGCACTCCTACGGCGGCGTCTCGCGCAGCACGTAGCCGACGCCGCGCACGGTGTGGATCAGCCGGGGCTCCCCCTCGGCCTCGGTCTTGCGACGCAGGTAGCCGATGTACACCTCGAGCGCGTTGCCGGAGGTCGGGAAGTCGTAGCCCCACACCTCCTCGAGGATGCGGCTGCGGGTCAGCACCCGGCGCGGATTGGCCATCAGCATTTCCAGCAGCGAGAACTCGGTGCGGGTGAGGCTGATCGGCCGCTCGCCGCGCGAGACCTCGCGGGTCACCGGGTCCAGCGACAGATCGGCGAACGTCATCTTCTCCGAGGAGTCGATACCGGGATCGGCGGTGGTGCGCCGCAGCAGCGCGCGCAGCCGGGCCAGCAGCTCCTCCAGCGCGAAGGGTTTGGGCAGGTAGTCGTCGGCCCCGGCGTCGAGACCGGCCACCCGCTCGGATACCGAATCCCGCGCGGTCAGAACGAGAATCGGGAGGTCGTCGCCGGTGCTGCGCAGCCGGCGGCACACCTCCAGCCCGTCCAGCCGCGGCATCATCACGTCGAGCACGAGGGCGTCGGGCCGCTGGGCACCCACCTTGTCGAGGGCATCGACCCCGTCGACGGCCAGGTCCACGGTGTAGCCGTTGAAGGTGAGCGACCGACGCAGCGATTCCCGCACCGCGCGATCGTCATCGACAACCAGAATGCGCATGACTCTCAGTCTGACTGCAACGACTGAGAGTCGACTGAGAAGCAAACATCCGACACGCCGGGCGGTCCTGGGGCGATGACCAGTCCCTTTACCGATGGGCCGACGGTCGGCCGCCGGGCACCCTTCGAAACATGTTGTGCGCAGCTAGAATCGCCTTTCACGAGTGGCGATCTCCGAATTGCCGTCCCTGACTCCACACGGTATGTTGCCTGCCGTAAAAGAAGACCTCCAGTTGGTTCTACGCGGGATCCGCCCCACGAAGACCGCTACATCCTGGCAACGAATTCCAGCCTCGAGTCGGAGCTTTCCGGGCTGTGGCAGGTGTTGCGGTCGGTACCCGTCCGAGTGGACCGGAGGGCCAAAGCAAGCGGAGGCGACACAAGCGGGATGGGCAATGCACCGCGGCCGTGGCAGAGGAGTCTGTCCAACCTGTCCGTGACGAGCAAGGTCGGCATCGTCCTGCTGCTGCCCGTCGTGCTCGCCTCGGCGTTCGGTGTGCTGCGTATCAAGGACGAGCTGTCGACGATCTCGCAGTTGAACACGGCCAGCGAACAGGCCCGGATCATCCGGCCGATGCTGAACTACAGCACGGCCGCCAATCAGCTCGCGGTCACCGCGGCCGCCAGCGGCGGTGCCGGGGATCGCAGCGCCCAACCGGCGCTGGACCAGGACGCCGCCCACTTCGACCAGGCCCTGGCCGATCTGCAGGCGGCACTGCAGGTTTCACAGCTCGACAAGCGCGTCACCACCGCCATCACCAACGCCCTCGCCGCGGGACGCACCCTGCGCGACAGCCGGCACGGCACCGCGCCGTTCCAGATCGGCAGGCAGGCCGACGAGGTCTCCACCCATATCGATACCGCGATCACCGCGCTGCCCACCCCGAAGGAAACCGCCATCGAGCGGTATTACGTGCAGATGGGCGTCATCGCCATCGCGCGGCAGATGTTCACCCAGGAACAGCTGTGGATCATCAGCGGGGATCTGGGCAACAATCCGGCACTCGTGGCCCAGGCGCTGCTGTCGGCCGGTGGCGAGTCGGCCACGATCCATCAGTACGCCGCCGTCTACCCCGAGACGGCGGAGAAGCCCGATGTGCTGCTCGCCGCGCTGCAGACCCGCGTCGACGCCCTCAGCCAGGGCACGGCCGAACCGATCAGCGTGCCCGGGGTCGCCGAATCGCTGCAGACCAGCGCCGGTATCTACGCCGACTCCACCGATCGCCTGGTGGATCTGATCGATACCAGCCTGGCCGAGCGCCTGACCGACGCGCGTGGGCAGGTGCTGCGCGATGTGGCGCTGGTGGTGGTCACGCTGCTCGCCGGGCTGGCCCTGGCCCTGGCCGTGGCCCGCTCGCTGGTGATTCCGGTGCGGCGCCTGCGGCGCGACGCGTTGCAGGTCGCCCACACCGACCTGCCCGCCGAACTCGCCGTGGTGCGCGGCGGCGGCGCCACCCCGGAGATCGTCCCGGTCGACGTGCAGACCACCGAGGAGATCGGCCAGCTGGCCCGCGCCGTCGACGATATGCACCGCCAGGCCCTGCATCTGGCCGCCGACCAGGCGCGACTGCGGCTGCAGATCAGCAGCATGTTCGAGACGCTGTCGCGGCGCAGCCAATCGCTGGTCGAGCAGCAGCTGAATCTGATCGAGGACCTCGAGCGCGACGAGGACAACTCCGAACGACTGCAGAGCCTGTTCCGCCTGGATCACCTCGCCACCCGCATGCGCCGCAACGGCGACAACCTGCTGGTGCTGGCCGGGACCGCGCTGCGGCGCGGGCATCTGCCGCCGGTCCCGCTGTCGGACATGCTGTGGAGTGCGGTCTCGCAGGTGGAGGACTATCAGCGGGTCGAGATCGGGGCGGTGCCCGACGGTGTCGTCGCCGGAGAGCCCGCCGTCGACATCGAACATCTGCTGGCCGAGCTGATCGACAACTCGCTGCGCTACTCCCCGCCCACGACGCCGGTGGCCGTCTCGGTGACGCGGGCCGTGGACGGTGGCTATCTGATCGAGATCACCGACCGCGGCCTCGGCATGTCCGCGGAGGATCTGCGCACCATCAACGAGCGGCTGGCCTCCGGCGGCGAGGTCACCATCGAAACCGCCCGCCGGATGGGGCTTTTCGTCGTCGGGCGGTTGGCCACCCGGCACACCATCACCGTCAGCCTGCGCCGCACCTCGGCCGTGACGCACCAGTCCGGGATCACCGCCAGCGTGCACCTGCCCGGGCCGCTGGTGTCGCCGACGCCGGGCGCGGCCGGTGGGCCGCAGCCGATCACGGCGACCTTCGCACCGCTGACCTCGGGCCCGGAGATCACGGAACCGACCGCCCCGCAGCGTTCCTCGGGTGCCGCGTCGGCCCAGGCGGACTTCGGGGCGTTCGGGACGACCGGTTCGGGACTGCCGCAGCGGCGCCCGGCCGAGCCCGCCCCGCCCGGCGACACCTCCGCCGACATTCCCTTCGCGCTGCCGCAGCGGGGGGCGGCCGATCGGCAGGCGGAGGACGACAACGCCACGGGCACCTGGCCGCCGATCGCATCGCCGGACGGCCCGACCCAGCACCTTCCGACGCTGAACATGTGGTCCGGAACCGGCGATCGCACCACGCCGTCGCAGTCCGAGGAGCACGACTACCTCAGCGGCGAGCACAACGCCATCAGCACCGAGCACGACTATCTCGCCAACCGGCGCACCGCGTCCGCCGCCGAAGAATGGGACGAGACCGCCACCCCGGCCGAACAATGGGACAGCACCACGGCCCCCGCAGAACAACGGGACAACCGCACGGCCCCGGCAGAACAATGGGGCAACGCCGCGACCCCGGCCCGGCAATGGGACGACACTGCGACCCCGGCAGACCAACGGGACAACGCCGCAACCCCGGCGGGACAGTGGGAAAACACCGAGGGATCGGCCGGACAGCGGGACACCTCGACCCCCGCGGAGCAGTGGGACAACACCACAGCCCCGGCCGAACGGTGGAACGACACAACGGCATCGGCCGGACAACGAGACAAGTCCACGGCCTCGGCCGAGCAATGGAACGACACCGCAGCCCCGGCTGGACAACGGGACGACACCACCACCCCGGCGGAACGGTGGGACGACACCACAACTCCCGCGAGCGGCACCGCCGCACTGCCGAACCGGCACAGTGCGCTTCCGAACCGCACCCCCGCGCTCGAAAACCAGAGCACCCCACTGCCCGACCGCCACGCCACGCTCCCCGATCGGAGCACCCCGCTGCCGGATCGCGCTGCCACGCTCGGGAATCGGAACACCCCGCTGCCGAACCGCGAAGCCACGCTGTCCGATCGGGACACCGCACTGCCGGATCGCGATGCCGGGCTGCCGAATCGGAGTACCGCGCTGCCGAGCCGGGCCGCCGCGTTCGCGAACAGGGAAAGCGCACTGCCGAATCGGGATACCGCCGCGGCAGGGCAGAGCGATTCCGCGTCGTCCACTCCCGGGCCCACCACGCCGATCTATCAGCGCATGGTCTCGGAGTGGCTGGTGGAACCATCGTCGAGCAGCCCGGCCGAGATGTGGAACTCCCCCGCCGACGAGGGCTGGGCCGCGGCCGCCGATGCCGTCCGGCCACCCACCGACGCCCGCACCACCGGCGGGCTGCCGATCCGCCGGCCGGGAGCGCAGCTGGTGCCGGGCGGGCTGGCACCGGCGACCGATGCCGGTGCCCCCGACCCGGAGGAGATCCGCAACAACTTGTCCAGGCATCTGAGTGGTGTCCGCAGCGGACGAGCCGATGCCCAGCACAACGACGACGGAGGCTTGAGATGACCGACACCGAGCAGACCACGGACGAAAACCTGAACTGGCTGGTCGACCGCTTCACCCGGGAGGTCCCCGGCGTCTCGCACGCGGTGCTGGTCTCGGCCGACGGCCTGCTGCAGGCCACCAGCCCGAACCTGCCGTCGGATCGGGCCGAGCAGCTGGCCGCGGTCACCGCGGGCCTGGCCAGCCTGTCCTCGGGCGCGGCGCAACTGTTCAACGGCGGCAAGGTGATGCAGTCGGTCGTGGATATGCAGCGCGGCTACCTGCTGGTGATGAGCGTCGGCAACGGCTCGCACTTAGCCGTGCTAGCCAACAAGCAACACGACATCGGGCGCATCGGATACGAAATGGCACTGCTGGTCGACCGCGTCGGCGCGGTCGTACAAGCCACGGCGAGAGCGGTCTAGCGAAGGCGATGTCCAACTTCCACGGGGCCGGGCCCGGCCGGCCCACCACACGCGTCCGCCCCTATGCGCTGACCGCCGGGCGTACCCAGCCCGCGGTGGAGCTGCCGATGGAGGCGGTGATCGAGACGCTGCCCTACGCGAATCAGTTCGACTGGCCCGTCGGCGACGTCCGCACCGATATTCTGCGGCTCGGCGCCGCGCGGCTGTCGGTCGCCGAGATAGCGGCCCACCTGCAGCGGCCGCTCGGCATGGTCCGCGTGGTGATCGGCGATCTGGTGGTCGCCGGGACGCTGCGCGTGTACACCACGCTGAGCGACGATGCGAGCTTCGACGAGCGCCGATCCCTGATGGAAAGGACCCTGCGTGGACTCCGTGCCCTCTGATCCGGTGCCCGGCGCCGCACTCTCCGCCGCCGGGCTCGATACCCCCACCGCGTCTACCAAGATCGTGGTCGCCGGCGGGTTCGGCGCCGGCAAGACCACGTTCGTGGGCGCGGTCTCGGAGATCGTGCCGCTGCGCACCGAGGCCATGGTGACCGGGGTGTCCGACGGCATCGATGACCTGTCGGCCACGCCGGGCAAGGAAACCACCACGGTCGCCATGGATTTCGGCCGCATCATCCTGCCGGGAAATCTGACGCTGTACCTGTTCGGCACGCCCGGGCAGCGCCGGTTCTGGTTCATGTGGGACGACCTGATCCGCGGCGCCATCGGGGCCGTGGTGCTGGTGGACACGCGCCGCATCGAGGACAGCTTCGCCGTCGTCGACTTCTTCGAGGCCCGTTCGCTGCCGTTCCTGGTGGCGGTCAACCGGTTTCCCGATGCCCCGCGGTTCCCGGTCGACGAGCTGCGCGAGGCGCTGTCGATCCGCGAGGACGTGCCGGTCGTCGACATCGATGCCCGGGAAGCCGACGAGGTGCGCCGGTCGCTGGCCGCGGTGACCGAGTACGCGATCGCGCGCCTCACCGCCGCACAGCAACAGCAGACCGTCGCGCCGGGCTGAGGGCGGCGGGGAAGGACCAACGGATGATCTATTTCGCCATGGGCTACTGGGTGCTCGGCCTGGCCGCGGGCGTCTCGCTGGCCGGGGGCGTGGTCGGGCTGGCGTGCGTGCGGCAGTCGATGCTGTCGGTCACCGCGCGCTTCCGGTTGGTGTGGCTGACCGCGGCGGCGGCCTCCCTGGGCGGCGTCGGGACCTGGCTGGCGGTCTACGTCACGATGCTGGGCGTCGACGTGCCCACCGGCGAAATGCACTATGACGTGGCGCGGATCGTGCTCGCGGCGTTCATCGCGGTGGCGGCGGTGCTGGGCGGGCTGCTCGTGCGCGGGCGGGTGGCGGATCCGAAGCGGCTGGCCGGGGGCGTCGCGGTGATGGGCCTGGGGCTGGGCCTCATGCATTTTCTCGGCATGGGTGCGATCCGGGTGCAGGGTTCGGTCGAGGTCAATCCGTGGGCCGGTGTCGGCGCGACGGCTATCGCGCTGCTGATCTCGTTCGGCGTGCTGTGGGCGACCGCCCGGTTCCGGCCGCTGCCGGTGCTCATCGGGGTGGGGGTGCTGTTCGCGATCGCGGTCAACGCGCTGCACTACGTGGGGCTGTCGGGCGTCGATATCCAGGTGGACCCGGCCGTGCTGCCGCCCTCCGGCGAGGTGCTGTTCACGCTGTTCGTCCCCGTGTTCGCCATGGGCACGCTGTCGCTGGCGATCCCGATCACCGCCATCCTGGTCGCCCCCGACCGCAGCCGCTCCCCCCGCCCGGCCGTCCCCACCCCGGACGACGCCCGCCCCGCGACCCCCCAACGCCGCACCCCTTCCCCGGTGAGCTGATCCCGGCCAAAAGCATGCCGGGAATATGAGAGGGACGGAGCGCGCCAGGACTATGAGACTGAGCGCGCCGGGACTATGAGAAGGACGGAGCGGGCCGGGGACGCGAGTTGAGCGTGCCCGGGAGAATGTGACGAGCACGCCCGGCGACATGAGACGAGCGCGCCCGGCAACACCGGTCGAGCACGCCCGGGGTTATGAGGTGGGGGTGCTCGGGGGTGCGGGGGGGTGCGGATGATCGGCGAGTCGGGGCGGGGGGGCGGGGGG